>JALZKK010000285.1 GCA_030859285.1 Acidobacteriota bacterium
GGCTCATCCACATCGAAAGAATTGTATATGACCGTTAAGTCCACCATTTTCTTCTCCTCGATCATTCAGTGGAAATCAGCCTTTCCATTCTATTACCAATTCGTGCAAAGTTAATCACCAATTCCGCCGAATCTTGTCAACCTCATCTCAAATTCCTGATCGCTTCTTGAATTGGGTCGAATTATAACCTTTTTTGATAGTGAAGAAGTTAGGTGAGAGCAGTCAGCGGTATCAGCCACAGATGAACACGGATGCACACGGATTTAATCTGCTTCTAATCTGTGTTGTACCTGTGTCCATCTGTGGCTGTCTCATTCGTGTGTCCTACTACCCGTTTTTCGGCGATTTAGCTGCACTTGCCTACGGCAGACAATCAGGCGGCTTGCCTGTGCATCAAAAAACGGTAGAATGCGAAAGCACACGGGGGCGAAAGGTCTCGACAGGGGTCATGCTCATCGTGCGGATGCATGTCGGGCTTACTCTATGCGGCTCGTGAAAAAGCATGGGGAAACACAATTGCCAATAATCAAGAATTGGCCCTTGCTGCCTAATTAAAGTTAGCCAGTGAGCGTCTCGCCGCAAGTCGCTCAAGCGCGCGGAGTGAGATGTCACACAGTTGAGCTGGCCTGCCGTTTGTGTTCGGGGACGGCGGGCGAGATTAAACCGGACTAGCCGCTGGCGGGGTCTTCGTCGCTTCACTGACCTGCCGGGGGCGAACCAGCCCGGAGCAAGACCGGGCGCAAGAGAAGCGGCTACACATGTAGATTCCGACGGTGGCGACCTTTGGACCCGAGTTCGATTCTCGGCGCCTCCACTTTGAGAAAACAGCGAAAGCCAGACCGATCAGCCGGGCGCGTGGTGTTGTGATACCATTCGCCCGGCTGCTTGTTTTTTGGGGAGTCAAGGAGAGTGATCGATGAGCGCAACAACGCCGCAACTAATGACCGCCGACGAATTGCTCAAACTGCCACGTGGGAAGTGTCGCTATGAGTTAATCAGAGGAGAACTAATCACGATGGCCCCAGCCGGACAGGAGCACGGAGCGGTAATTATGAATTTGGCTGTGCCGCTCGGCCAACACATTAAAGCGAACCAACTCGGTGTGATTTTCGGCGCTGAGACAGGATTCAAACTTGCCACCGATCCGGATACCGTGCGTGCGCCGGACATTGCTTTCATCAGCCGAGAGCGGATCGAGCAGACCGGCATTGTCAAAGGGTTCGGACATGGCGCTCCCGATTTGGCGGTCGAAGTTCTTTCGCCGGGCGACACGATCAGCGAGGTTGATGAGAAGATTGAAGAGTGGTTAGCGGCTGGCGCTAAAGCTGTCTGGATCGTTAATCCGAAGCGGCGCAACGTCACGGTCTATCGTTCGCTGACGGACGCCCGCATCTTCACGGAGAATGAAGAAATTGACGGGCAGGATGTCGTCCCCGGCTTTCGCTGCCGCGTGGGAGAAATCTTCGTCTGAGTTTTTCTACTACGAGCATCAATTGTTTGCATCCTGATCTGCCCATCGGAATTTTTGATAGCGGCGTTGGCGGGTTGACCGTCTATCGCGCGTTGCATGAGAAGTTGCCGGACGAGCATTTCGTCTATTTGGGCGACACGGCGCGCGTGCCGTATGGGACCAAGTCGCTGGCGACGGTCGAGCGGTACGCGGTCGAGAACGCGCGTTTCTTGGCAGCGCACGGAATCAAGCTGTTAGTCGTGGCGTGCAACACGGCTTCGGCGTTGGCGTTGCCGGCGATTCGTGAGAATGTGCGTGTGCCGGTCGTCGGCGTGATCGAGCCGGGCGCGCGGGCGGCGGTAGCTAAGGTTACGGAGCGTGACCGGAGTTCCGTCGGCGTGATCGCTACCGAGGCGACGGTCAAGAGCGGAGCTTACCGGCGCGCGATCAAGTCGCTTGCGGCGAGCGTTGAAGTCATCGAGCGGGCGTGTCCGTTGTTCGTCGCGTTGGCCGAAGAAGGCTGGGCCGAGACGGATGTGGCGCATGCTGTGGCGGCGGAGTATTTGCAGGATTTACAAAACAATCGCGTCGGCGCGTTGGTGCTTGGATGTACGCATTACCCGATTTTGCGGCGCGTGATTCAAGAGACGGTCGGCGCGGACGTGCAGTTGATCGATTCCGGCGAGGCGACGGCGGCGAGCGTCGCGGAGTTGTTAGAGCGAGAAGGATTGAAGCGGACAAGCGGTAGGGAAGAGGACTCATTGCATTCGGACGCGCCGCCGCGCCGCCTGTGCGATGATCTGGATCATTTTTACGTGACGGATGCGGCAGAGCGTTTCGCGCGCGTGGCGGAAAGATTCTTGGGCAGCGCGCCGTCCGTTTTAGAAGCCGTGGAAGTTTGGGGACACGATGAGCTACACGCCAAAAAATGAGAGCTTCACGCGCACCGACGGACGGCGTGCTGACGAGTTGCGCGCAGTCAAGATCACGCCCAACTTCATGCCGTATGCCGAAGGCTCGGCCTTGATTGAGATCGGGCAGACGCGCGTGATCTGCACGGCCACGCTCGACGAGCGTGTACCGATGTTTCGCCGCCACACCGGGCAAGGCTGGCTGACGGCGGAGTACGCGATGTTGCCGCGCGCCACGCAGCAGCGCACGCAACGCGAGACGGGGCGCGGCGGCCCTTCCGGTCGCACGCATGAGATTCAACGACTGATCGGGCGTTCTTTGCGCGCCATCATTGATCTCTCACTGATCGGCGAGCGCACGATCACGCTCGACTGCGACGTGCTGCAAGCCGACGGCGGCACGCGCACCGCCTCGATCACCGGCGCATACGTCGCGCTCGCGCTTGCGTGCCAACGCCTGCTGCGCGCGGGCAAAATCGCTCGCTCGCCTTTGAAGGAGGCATTGGCCGCCGTCAGCGTCGGGATCATCAGCGGCGCACCGCTACTCGATCTGAAATATGATGAAGACTCGCGCGCGGGCGTGGATATGAACGTCGTCTGCACGGGCGACGGGCGGTTCATCGAAGTGCAAGGCACGGCGGAAGGCGAGGCGTTTACGCGCGCCGAAATGGATGCGATGCTCTCCCTCGCCGATCTTGGCTTACAACAACTCTTTGTCGCCCAACGCGCGGCGCTTGAGCTGTAATGCAGACAACATGAAGCATGACGCACGGCATCTGAGCAATGTTCACGCGGCCTAACTTCCCATCGAATGATCAACCGTCAAGGCATCAAGGAGTAATCATTAAACTATGCGACGCTTGAAAATTTCCCCTGCCTGCGCGCTGGTGTTCGCGCTAGCCACCGGAATCACCGTGCCGGCGCAAGAGCTTTACACGAACAAGCAAATTGAATATGCGCTCGAACTTCCCAGCCCGACATGGCGCGTCGTCACGCGGCCCGACAGCGTACACCAGCACACGGAGTTCGTTTATGGCGACCGCAGCGACGGACTGCTTCGCATCCGCAAGGAAGTCGTCGATGCCGGCGTCACGCCGTCTGAATTAGCGCGCCGCGACCATGATCTGAAGTTGCGTTTCAAGCCCGGCTACATCGAAGGCAAGGAAGAGAATTTTCCCGGACGGCTCAAAGGTATCATCTCCGCCTACGAATACACCGGCGGCGGCAAGCCGATGGTCGCACGCATCTATTATCTCCAAGCCGACAACCGCACGATTTACGTCCTCCACTTCGAGGGCGCGCGCGACAAACTGCTCCGCATTCGCAACCAGACCGACGCGATGGCGCGGAGCTTTCATCTGAAATAGTTTTTAGTTTTCAGTCGGAACAAAAGCTACTCACTGAAAACTGAAAACTGTCATGCCACTCGCCGCCGGCCTCACAATCAAGAAATCTCCGATTAACGGGAAGGGTTGTTTCGCGACGGCCTTCTTCCCGCGCCGGCGCAAAATCTGTGAGTATGCAGGCGAGTTGATTACCAATAGGGAAGCGAAACGGCGTGCGCGGACGCGACGGAAACTTCGCATCTGTGCTATCGATCAGAAGCGAAGCATCGACGGCAGCCGGGGCGGGAACGGCAGCCATTACATCAACCACAGTTGCCAACCCAACGCCTACATGACCGTCAATCGCGGACACCTCCTTTTCATCTCAATGCGCGACATTCAGCCCGGCGAAGAGATCACAATCGACTATCAATCCACACTGCACGACGACGACAAAAAGTGCAGTTGCAACGCGCCGAGTTGTCGCGGAACAATTAACAAGTAAGCCGGGAATGATAAGCGCCTCAGTTGGCTACTCTTGTCTGCTCGCAACTTCAGATGGACGCCAGCGCGTCGATCAATTCAACCTCTTCTTCCCGCGCGACAGTCCGTAAATCAATGACGACTTGATCATCGACAATGCGTGCGATGACGGGCGGTTGTGTGCGGCGGAGCGCGGCTTCGAGCGCGGCAGCGGAAAGCTGCGCGTGTGTGATCGAGACGAGCATGGTCAGTGGATGCGTAGTCGGAGCAGAGCCACCGCCGATGGCTGAGTGGCCTTCGGTGAGCGAGAGCGAGAGCGTGTTTGCATCGAAACGCGGGCGGGCGCGGCGGATAAATGAGCGGGCGCGCTGTGCGATCTCCGCGTGAGTTTGCGCGAGCATGTGAAGGGCGGGGATTTCCGTGAACGCCGCGCCGCGCCGGTGCGCTTCGAGTGTGGCCGCGAGAGCGGCGAGCATCAGCTTATCAACTCGCAACGCGCGGTAAAGCGGATGCCTGCGTAATTGTTCGACGAGCGCGCGCCGCCCGACGATGAGGCCGGCCTGTGTCGCGCCGAGCAGCTTGTCGCCGCTGAAGGAGACGAGACCAACGCCGTCCTCAATTGAGCGGCGGATCACAGGTTCGCCCTGCAAGCCATAAGCGCCGAGATCGGAGAGCGCGCCCGATCCGGCGTCCTCATAAAGCAACAGATTCTTTTCGTGCGCGAGCGCGGCCAACTCCACAAGCGCGGGCGCAGCAGTGAAGCCGACGATGCGGTAGTTCGACGGATGCACGCGCAGGATCATGCGCGTCTGCTCCGTGATGGCGTGTTCGTAGTCCGAGAGTTTTGTGCGATTGGTCGTGCCGACTTCGATCATGCGCGTACCGGATTGCGCCATCACTTCGGGAACGCGAAAGTCGCCGCCGATCTCGACCAACTCACCGCGCGAAATAATCGTCTCGCCGTCGCGCGCCAGCGCCGTCAAGATGAGCAGCGCGGCGGCAGCGCAATTGTTGACCACGAGCGCAGCTTCCGCGCCCGTCAATTCCGCCAGCAACTCTTCGACGCGCGCTCCGCGTCGCCCGCGCGCGCCAGTCTGCAAATCAAATTCGAGCGTGCAGTAGCCGGCAGCTTCGCTCGAGACTGAGCGGCGCGCGGCGTCGGACAAAGGCGCGCGGCCCAGATTCGTGTGCAGGATCACACCCGTCGCATTGATGACACGGCGCAACACGCGGCCCTCATCACGCTCGACGGCGCTGGTTAGCTTGTCGATGGCTTCAGCCAACAACCGCTCGCGTGTCTGATCACCGTCATCCCAACTTTCTTCACTGGTCCCTTCCAACAACTCGCCGCGCAACTCTTCCGTGACAGCCCTTGCCAATTCAGTCAAGCGCGCCGTTCCCGTGCGCTCCACCAAAGAGCGCGCCTCTTGCGTCCGCAACAGCGCGTCGATAGACGGCAAGGCGCGCAGATGCGCCACTCGTTGTCTGTTCTCCTGAAGGACTGTTCGTTGTCCGTTGTCCATCATCCGTTGTTTCATAGCCATGACTCACCCATCATTCTACGACAGTTCTCATTCGATCACGGATACCACCAATCGCCAGCGAAGAAAAAGTCCTGACTTCTGACTTCTGACGACTTCTTTATTGACACTCCGGGCAGCGAAAACCTATGCTCGAAATGCGTGCCGTCGGTAGCGCGTGTGAGGAGAAGTGAAAGCCGTGTCGGTTCGACAAAACAAATTCGCGCGCCGGGCGCAGGACAGGCAGCAAGGAAAACAGTTAGTAGCGCGCGATGCGCCGCCGTCTGTTGAAGAACAACTCACGCGTTTGGAGGACGACATCCGCCGCTTGAAGGTGGAGTTCGACATCTACTTCAACGGCGGGACCAAGCGTCCGCCCTACGACACGAAGGGGCGCGTCGAGACTTTGATCAAACGGCTCGGCGACGAGCGCGGCTTTAACTTTGCACAGCGTTACCACTACAACTCGCTTGTCGCGCGCTACACTGCTTTCCGCGATCTATGGCGACGCACGATCCTAGAGCGTGAGGAAGGCCGCACGCACGCGCCCACCCGTGTGAATGGAGCCTCAACCGCCGCGCTGGCAGCCATCAACGCCGGCGGGCCAAGCGTCGCCTTCATCTGTGCTGACGCGCGCGCAGACGTGCCGACGATCAAGAGTCTGTATGATGTGCTCGTGGACGCGAAGCGACTGTGCGGCGAGCCGACTGACAATTTCACTTTCTCTCAGTTTCATCGGTTGGTCGTGGCGAAGACCGAAACGCTTAAGGAGCGGCTCGGCTGCGACCGCGTGCGCTTTTCCGTGGCGGTCGAGAACGGGCAAGTGAGTTTCAAGGCCAAGGCCGAGAAATAATCGGCGGACCGAAACAGACAGGAGACTAAAAAACAAGCGGCACGTTTTCAGCAAAGAAAGCGTGCCGCTTGTTTTTCTTACGCTTACCGGCTCTCAAAGACCGGAAGCAGCCAGTGGCTTTCAGGCGAAAGCTGGGGAGAAGAGAGAAGGTTACATTGTCTTGGTGACTTTTTCAGCCTGCGGTCCTTTCGGCCCCTGTGTCACTTCGAATTCGACCTCTTGGCCTTCTTCGAGCGTCTTGAAGCCGTCGCCCTGAATGGCGCTGTAGTGAACGAAAATATCTGAAGAGCCGGGCTGCTCAATAAAACCGTAACCCTTCGCGTTGTTGAACCACTTGACCTTACCGGTAATTCTTGGCATAGCAGTCGAATCCTCCTAACGATTCGGGAAAAGACGTGCAGAGGCCCTTGTGATAGGGAGCGTCCTCTGGCGTCGAATTGATGATCCTCATGAGCCGGGTGCGTGGGTGAAACCGCCCCAAGAAAACTACATGACAAACAAAAAAGCCCGTGGCTGATGAAGCAGACTGGCGAGGCGCGCTCTTCATCACACACGGACTGACAGGGTACTACTCAAACTCATTGGCGTCTTGCTGACAAATCAAATCCAAGCGCGAGGTCAAAATTGCGCTTTAGCGTCAAACGACGGCGCATACTAAGCGATAGTCCGCGAGGCTGTCAAGCGAAAAATACGGCGGTTTTTACGGCTGCGCGCAAACACTCACATAGTCGTCCGCGCCCTCCGACTCATCCGGCAAATAAGTGCGCGGGTTGACCGGCTGATCGTTAATGCGAACTTCGTAATGCAGATGCGGCCCCGTCGAGCGACCTGTCGAGCCGACGCGACCGAGCGCCGCGCCGCGCTTCAACTGCTGGCCGGCGGCGGCTTCGATCTTCGAGAGATGGCCGTAGCGCGTCGCCAATCCATTACCGTGATCGACGATCACGACTTGCCCGTAGCCGTTCTGATAGCCGGCGAAGCTCACCGTGCCATCACCCGCCGCAAAGACCGGCGTTCCTAACAGCGCAGCGATGTCTTGTCCGGCGTGGAACTCTGAGCCGCCGCTACCGAATGGATCGCGCCGCCCGCCAAACCTATCCGTCAATTCGCCCGCGACCGGCCAAATCGAAGGGACGCGCGCACGCTCGCGCAACGCCTGTTCGTAAGCGCGCAGCTCTTGTTCGAGTTGCGCCGCGCGCGTCTCGACGTTGTTGATTGAATCTTCATCCATCAACAGCAACGGGCCGCCCGCCCCCCGCGCTGCACTGCGATTTTGGCCTTCAGTCTCGCCGGTGATCTCGGTGGCGATGCGGCGCGAAGTGTCTTCAATCGCGTCCACGCGGAACTTCAGACTATTGAGCATCCGGCGTTGCTTCTCGTTCTCGGCGCGCAGGCGGTTATTTTCCTGCTCCAAATGCTGCCGGGCGATGGCGCGATAAGCTCCGTAGAGACCATAAAGCGCGACGCAGAGGACGAGACAAATGGCCCCCGCGCTGATTTTCAGCCAACGTTTATGAATGCAAATCCGACGAATGTGGGAACGTGAGCGTGAAGTGCCAGCGACAATAAAAGCGTATAGACGGTCGTCTGTAAACATCGGTGTAAGTGTCCCTTAAATCGCTACATCTGCGCGAAAATGCAGAAAACGGCGCAGAAAAAGCGCGTCAGGCACTGCCAGCCGAACGTGGGCGACAAGTGCGAACAAAACTTATTGGGGGGTTCTTATTTAGTTCAAAACCTGCTTGAAGATAACCCGTCGGTGCCCCTTCAGCGTGACGTGTTCGGCCACAGGCGAACCGGATTGGTCTAAGGGGTTGCACCCTACCACACGAAACATGAGCTTGGCAAACGCGGGTGGAGTGGGAAAAGGAGCAGGAGGCAGGGGCAGGCTTATTCAGGAGGCAGACGGCAGGAGCAGGAAGCAGTTCATGAGCGTGAGCATCGTTCTTAAAGAATTGAAGACAGCGAATGAAGAACTCCTTCGCTGACTTTCCTGCCTCCTGTCCCTGCTTCCTGCCCCTGCTTCCGAGCAGTTTAGAAATTCTCGGTCTCGCGGCGTTGCGCCCGTCCGCGTAGCATTGCCAGCACGATCAGCGCGAAGACAGCGATGAACGCCAGCACAACCGCGATCTTAAACGCCAACAGCAAAAAGCTGACGAGCGCGATCAATTGTTTCAAGAGCGCGATGACCAGCACGATGATCGTGACGATCCCGCCCCAGCGTCCAAAGGTTGTAAGTAAAGCTGACATTGTATAAATCTCCTCCCGTCAATTCTCCCGACGATTGTTGCGCTATCTTCTGCTTTCAACCTAGCTCTGTGTGCGAGTGATCATAACAAACTCCGGCGCGCTGTGGCGAGCGAGTGGCGAATTAGGCGCGCGGCTCAGACGGCCACGCGCTCTTGCGGCGCGCTGCAATGTCGCCGGCCAATTCGCCCGTGCTGAACCGCGTCATGTCGAGCGGCGCGGTCGTGCCGATGGCCGAAGGCGGCTGTGCGAAATGATCGAAGGCCGGCATTTCGTTTTTACGGCGCGAGCGCAGGAAGTCGAACAACATGTAAGCGCCGAGCGCAACGAGCGCGACGGGGAGCAACTCGTGTATGGGCAGCCGCACATTCAGCAACGTCCGCAGCAGAAAGATCGTGCCGAGCGCGATGGAGAGGACCGCCCACGCGAGCGGATTGCCGTAGAGCCGGCGCGCGATGGCGTCGGACTCGGCGTCAGGCGCAAGGCCGGCGCGGATCAGTTCCGCCGTGCGGTAAGCGTCCACCGCCGCGAAGAGCCAGACGCCGATGATGGAGAGAACGAAGAACGCGACGGCGTCTGTCACCGTCGCCATCTGAAAAAAGGAGGCGAAGATCGCGAAGTGAACCAGAGCCTTTGAGGTCTGTCCATTGTAAGCTGCGCCGAGTCCGGGAACGACGAACGAGAGCAGCAACGCGACCCACTTGGAAGTCCGGCGACGCACTTGCATCGGCGCGTCCATCCGCGCCGTGTGATGTTGCAATAACTCGACGCCCGCCACGATGCAATCCTGACAAAACGGAAAACCGCGAATGCGGTGATCGCACGCCGGACACAAATGCCGCGCGCACCGGCTACAATTGACGACCGCCCGATTGGTTGTGTGATAAGAACAGTTCATTAACTTGCTTCTACTACTCGACCCTGTAAGAAATTCGACGGCTTATGTGCAGCTTTACTCCGGCTGCCTCTCTCTGTTTTGCGAAGCGGGCTGCCCGTTGTTTTGTTGATTATTGCTGGCCGGTTCTCCGACGAGATTCCCGGTCACGCGCTTGAAGTTACCGGAGATGGCTGCGCCACGCCCCGCGCTGCTGGCGAGCGCGCGATACATGCCGCCGATGGAGCCGTCTTCGGAGAGCGTACTGGTCCCCACGAGGACGGCGACAAGCAGCATCGTGGCGACGGTCGCCAACTGCGGCGTCACGATCTCGTCGAGCCACCCACGCACCATCGCGGCCAAGCGCGAGGTCAGAGGCGCACGCACCTCTGCGGCTTTGGTCGTGCCGAGCGTCGCTTGCAAGATGCGCGCGTGCAGGCTGGCAGACATCGGCAGTTCTTCGCTGATGTATGAGTAGCACGCACCGATGGAGCGGACGACTTCGCCCGGCAGATTCGTGCAATGATCGCAGAGGGCCGCGTGCCGCTCCCAACGATGATAAAGTGGCGCGGGCAGGAAGCCGTCGAGGTAATCGGTCAGATGATTTTCAAACTCATCGCAAGTCATCGCCGTTTCCGGCGCGGTCTGCATCAGGATACGCGCTTCGAGCGAGACAGATGGGCGCGGCGGCGTCGAGTTGCGACACGCCTGCAAGGTGTTTTTGACCTCACTCAACAGATCATGGCAGACCGGGCAGCGCAGCGCATGCTCCGCACACGCCAGTAGCGCCTCGCCGTCCAGCAGACCTTCGAGGTAATCGGTCAATCGATCTTCAAATTCCACACACAGCATAAATCTTTTCCCACTTCTCCCCCTCAAACTACAAGGATGAAGCATGAAGGATGAAAGTCTGTTTGTTTCGCTCCATCCCTCCGCCCTCATCTCTTTACGTCATCGCGACGACGCGCATCCGGCGCAAGATTTTCGCCAGTTCAATGCGCCCACGATTGATGCGCGATTTGACCGTCCCTTCCGGTATCTTCAAGTGATCAACGATCTCTTGATAGCTCAATTCTTCGATGTCGCGCAGAATAACGCAGGTGCGTAAGTCCGGCGGCAGTTTGTCGATGCCGGCCTGCACTTGCTGGCCCAGTTCGCGACGTTCCATCTCGCGCTGCGGCGAAGTGTTGGCCGCGCGCAAGTGATAAGTGTGGCCTTCGAGGTCTTCGGCCTGCGTGTCTTGCGGCGCGCGCTGGCGCTTGCGATAGTCGTCGATGACCAAGTTACGCGCCAGTCGCATCAGCCAGTTCTGCAAGTCGCCCTGCTTCGGATCGTACTGATCGAGCGAGCGATAGACGCGCACGAAAACTTCCTGCGTTAAATCTTCGGCGGAGTCCGCGCGCGAGGTGAAGCGGTAGGCGAGATTGTAAATGCGGCGCGAGTAAATCGACACGATCTCCTCCCACGCCGCGCCATCGCCCGCGCGACATCTCCTGACCAGTTCCGCACCGTCGCTCTGGACCGTCAAAGCCCTCACAGCTCCCAACACGTCTCTTCTGCGCCCTTTCCGTCTCCCGCCGCGGCTGAAAAACTAGCGTCTCGCCGTTGGAAACTCGCTTGCCGTCGGGCATTACGAAAGGCCGAAAAGGAAAGTTCCCCCTGAAAAGCAGGAAGCAGGGGCAGGAGGCGGGAAAAATCAGCGAAGGGGTTCTTTCATTAGCTGTCTTCAATTCTTTAGGAACGATACCACGATCATGAACTGCCTCCGGCCTCTCGCCTCCTGCCGACTGTCTTCTTGCGCCTTGAAATTGATTATTGTAGCCTAACAAGGCCACACAATATATTGTGGTCTGTTCGCCGCGCGAGGTCAAGCATTGGCCTCCGCACCGGCGGGGCAGCTTGCCAGTAGAGACTTGCCGAGAGGTTCTAATTTTTGCGTCGCCATCTGAGATTCATTCTTTTGTGTTTGCTCGCCGTGTTGGTGCTGTGGTGGTTTGGGCGCGGGCTGGATTGGACGGGTGTGCGCCAAGCTATCGGGCAGGCTGATTGGCGTCTGATTGCACTTGGTGTGCTGTTGGTCTGCATCTCTTATTTTGTGCGTGCTCTGAGATGGCGGGCATTATTGGCTCCGCTGGGTGAGGCGAGTTTGCGCGAGTTGTTCGCGGCGACGACCGTCGGGTTCGGCGCGATCTTTTTGGTCGGGCGCACGGGCGAGGTCTTGCGCCCGGCGTTTCTCTCTTTGCGCGAGCCGCGCGTGCGTCCGGCTGCCGCGTTCGTAACGATAGCGGTCGAGCGGCTGTACGACATGGCGGCGGTCATCTTTTTGTTCGCCGTGAATCTGCTTACGTTTCGCGCGCCGGGCGGCGATCCGGCGGCTTACGCGCGTGTGCGGCAGGCCGGCGTCGTGCTGGTCGTGGCGATGGTGATCGGCATCGCCATGCTCATCTGGTTCAGGCACAACGCGCCGACGCTACTCAATTGGCTCGAACGCAAGTTGGTCCATGCGCCGTCTTTCATCAAGCGCATCGGGAAATTGCTAACGAGTTTGCTGGCGCAGGTGGCGCAGGCTCTGGGGGTGCTGACCGACGCGCGTGGGTTGGCGGTGACGGTCAGTTGGACGATTCTACTGTGGTGCCTGATCGTCGTGACGAATTGGTTAGTGCTACGTGCGTTCGGATTGCCGTTCGGATTGGGCGAGACGCTGTTCGTGTTGGGCTGGGCGCTGGTCGGATCGCTCGTGCCGACGCCGGGCGGGGCCGCCGGCGCGTTTCACGCCGCGACCGCCGCCGGCCTTGTCTTCCTCGGCGTCGCGCGCGCGGACGCCGCCGCCGTGGCGATCATTTTGCATCTGGTGGTTTTTGGCCCGGCAGTCTTCTTCGGCCTTTACTATTTCTTGACCGGCGATGTGAGCCTCGGACGCATTAAAGGCTTAACGCACCCGGCGGCGGACGAGCGCGGAGCAGGCGAGCAAGCGGGCGAGAAATTTCCGGCGTTGACGGAGAAGCAAATCTCCACACTCTGAACCGAAGTCTCTTCAACTTGAATCAGGAGCGACTATGAAATGTCCTTTCTGCGGTTACTTGGAAGACAAAGTGGTTGATTCGCGCGAGTCGCGTGAGGGCGACGCGATCCGCCGCCGCCGCGAATGTTTGAAATGTGAGCGGCGTTTTACCTCCTACGAGCGCATCGACGAAATCCCCTACATGGTGGTCAAGAAGGACGGGCGGCGCGAGCCATTCGACCGCAACAAGATAATGGCCGGACTTCTGCGCGCCTGCGAGAAACGTCCCGTTCCTTCGTCGAAGCTCGATCAGACCGTCAACTCGATTGAGAAATACGTGCAGGAATCGCCGGAGCGCGAGCGACCGACGAGCAAGATCGGCGAGATGATCATGCGCCGCTTGAAAGAACTCGACAAAGTCGCTTACGTGCGTTTCGCCTCTGTCTATCTCGAATTCGAGGACGTCACCGAGTTCATGCACGAACTGAAAAATCTCGTCCGCACCCGCGCCGGCACCGGCGCACTCAGCAAACGAGCTTGAAAGACTCGGCACTTGACACTTTGCATATGACAATTACCAACATCACCGAGAGCTTAGAAGCGACCGACGGCGAGCAGCAGTTGCAGATTCCCGACGTGCTGCCGATCTTGCCGCTGCGCGACATCGTGATCTATCCGTTCATGATCGTGCCGTTGTTCGTCTCGCGCGAGAAGTCAATCCGGGCGGTGGATGAGGCGCTCGGCGAGAATCGGATGATCATGCTCGCATCGCAGAAAGACCTCGACAAGGAAGAGCCAGCGGGCGAAGACCTCTACACGGTCGGGACGGTCGCCGCGATCATGCGGATGCTGAAGCTGCCGGACGGGCGGACGCGCATTCTCGTGCAGGGCTTGACGCGGGCGAAACTCGAAGCCGTTGAAGATACAGGCGAGCATTTGCGGGCGCGCGTCAGCGTGATGCCGGAGTCGCCCGCGCCGGAACGTTCGCTGGAAGTCGAGGCGCTCGTTAGGAACGTGCGTGGGTCGATGGAAAGGGCGGCGAACCTCGGCAAGAACATCTCGCCGGAAGTGATGGCAATCGTCACGAACTTGGACGAGCCGGGCCGCTTGGCCGATCTTGCCGCGTCAAACTTAGAGTTGAAAGTCGAAGATGCTCAATCGGTCTTGGACATTCCCGACACCACCGCGCGTTTGCGCCGCGTCAACGAACTCTTGAACAAAGAGATCGAAGTCCTCACCGTGCAGCAAGAGATCAACACACAGGCGCGCGCCGACATCGACCGCTCGCAGCGCGAGTTTTATCTGCGGCAGCAACTCAAAGCGATTCAGTCGGAACTCGGTGAGGGCAACGAATTGGCCGAAGAGATCGCGCAATTCCGCGAGAAGATCGAAGCCTCCAAGTTGCCGAAGCCGGCAGAGGATGAGGCGCTCAGGCAACTGAAGAAACTCGAACGGATGCACCCGGACGCGGCGGAGACAGCCACTTTGCGAAACTGGATGGAGATCATGACCGATCTCCCGTGGTCGAAATCCTCCAACGACAATCTTGATCTGAAGAAAGCTCAACAGATTCTCGACGAAGATCACTACGGCCTTGAGAAAGTGAAAGAGCGCATCATCGAAGCGCTCGCCGTCAGAAAACTGAAAGAGAAACCGAAGGGATCGATCCTCTGTCTCGTTGGCCCCCCCGGCGTCGGCAAAACTTCGCTGGGTCGCTCCATCGCGCGGGCATTGGATCGCAAATTCGTGCGCCTCAGCTTAGGCGGTCTGCATGATGAAGCGGAGATACGCGGTCACCGCCGCACCTACGTCGGCGCGATGCCGGGCCGCATCATTCAGGCTTTGCAGCAAGCGGGGACCAACAATCCTTTGATCATGCTCGACGAGATCGACAAGGTCGGCGCGGACTTTCGCGGCGATCCGTCGTCGGCGTTGTTAGAAGTCCTCGATCCAGAGCAGAACAACAGTTTTCGTGATAACTACTTGGGCGTGACGTTCGATCTCTCGAACGCGATGTTTATGACGACGGCCAATGTCCTCGACACGATTCAGCCCGCCCTGCGCGACCGCATGGAAGTGATCCGTTTGTCGGGCTACACCGAAGAAGAGAAACTTGAGATCGCGCGTCGCCACTTGCTGCCCAAGCAGATGGAAGAGAACGGCGTCACGGCGCGCAATTTAAGGCTCTCGAAACCGGCGCTGGCCGCGATCATTCTGCAATACACGCAGGAAGCGGGCTTGCGCCAGCTTGAGCGCGAGATCGGCTCGGTCTGCCGCAAAGTCGCGCGCCGCGTCGCTGAAGGCGACGCCAAATCAGTTAGCGTCACGCCGAAGAATCTGCACGAATTTTTGGGCGCGCCGAAAATTTTACCGGATGAGGTTTTGAAGAAAGATCAGATCGGCGTGGCGACCGGTCTTGCTTGGACGCCTGTTGGCGGCGATGTGCTGTTCATTGAAGCCTTGCGCGTGCGCGGCAAAGGCAATCTCGTCTTGACGGGACAACTCGGTGAAGTGATGCGCGAGTCGGCGCAGGCCGCTTTTTCTTACGCCAAGTCGCGCGCCCACGAACTCGGCATCGACGAGGAAGACTTCAATACTTACGATATGCACTTGCACATTCCCGAGGGCGCAATCCCGAAGGACGGCCCATCCGCCGGCATCACTTTGGCAACGGCGATGGTCTCATCTTTGGCGCAGCGGCCTGTCAGAAAAGATGTAGCGATGACTGGCGAGATCACGCTGCGCGGAAACGTGCTGCCGGTCGGCGGCGTCAAGGAAAAGGTGTTGGCCGCACGGCGCGCCCGCGTCACCAAAATCATCCTGCCGGAGCGCAACCGGCGCGACATGGACGAAGTGCCGAAAGAGTTGTTCGGCGAGATTCAATTTGTTTTTGTCGAGAACGTCCAACAGGTTTTCCGCGAAGCGTTGAAGGACAAGGTCACGCCCGCTGCCGGTCCGTCGCGGCCTAAGCCGGTGATGCAACCGGCTCCGGCTGCGGCGCATTAAAGCGCGCCTCCTGTCGAGGCGCGATCAGTTCCGAGCAGCGAATTCTTGCTGCTCTTGCGGGGCCAGCAGAGTTCGATCTTTTCCACTAACGCGAAACTGATGAGACTGGTACAGCGAGGACTTACCGCCGCAGGCGCAGAGCTACCGCCGCAGGAGCGCAGAGCGTAATCGTCTCTCTGCGTTGCTCTGCGCGATCTCAGCGCCTGCGGCGGTGAATGTTCCCCTCATCATTCTTAGACTCCGGTGTGCCAATCTCGTCAGGACTGATTTAGCCCAGTCGTGCTGTCTGGGCTGGTGGGAAATTTGTTTTTCTGCCTACGTATTTCCACGTAGGACAATTGCGTATGCCTACGGATACTCAACTCGTCCGGCTCCTTCTATAATTTCTTCCGCTTCCGAAATTCTTGACTTTCCGGCGAGGTGTAATAAAGTCACAGCTATCCCACAGAGCGCGGGCGACATAGCAACAGCGATGGCTCTCACCCCTCAGACACGACTCGGACGCTACGAGATTCGCTCGCTGCTCGGCGTGGGCGGGATGGGTGAGGTTTATCTGGCCTCCGACCACAGCCTGCGCCGCCTCGTCGCCGTCAAGCTCTTGCCCGCCGAGTTCACGCAAAACAAGACGAACCTCAGACGCTTCGAGTTGGAGGCTTACGCCGCTTCTTCACTCAATCATCCGAACATCCTGACCATTCACGAGATCGGCGAGCAGGACGGCCACCATTTCATCGCCACCGAATATGTCGAGGGCCAGTCCTTGCGCCAGCGCATCGCGGGCGCGGACATGGAACTGCGAGAGATTTTAGACATCGGGCAGCAGATCGCTTCGGCCTTAGCGACGGCGCACGAAGCCGGCATCGTGCATCGCGACATCAAGCCGGAGAACGTCATGCTGCGGCGTGACGGCCTTGTCAAAGTCTTGGACTTCGGACTGGCGAAATTGATTGATGAGGCTGGCGCGGCGGCAAAACGCGCTGAGAGCGGCGACGAAGCGCCGACGCAGGCGCTCGCGATCAACACCGAGCCGGGGCGGATTATGGGGACGGTCAACTACATGTCGCCGGAGCAGGCGCGCGGCCTTGAGGTGGATGCGCGCACAGACATCTGGTCGTTGGGTGTGGTGTTGTACGAGATAGCGGCGGGACGGCAGCCGTTCGTCGGGGCGAGTCCCATTGATCTGATCACGACAATTCTTCAGCGAGAGCCGCCTTCGCTGCTGCTGTTCAGAAGCGATCTTCCGGTTGAAGTCGCGCGGATCGTGGAGAAGGCGTTGGTGAAAGAGCGGGAGGAGCGGTATCAGACGGCGAAAGATTTAAGTCTGGATTTGAAGCGGCTCAGGCAGCGCCTAGATGTGGAGGCGGAGTTGGAACGCAGCGTCCCGCCCGAAGAAGCCAAAGCGCACGCGACACACAGCCGTGACGAAGATCAGACGTTGTCGAGTGATTCCTCTTCCGGGTCTTTTCAAACAGCTCCGCTGCACAATCTGTCGCAAGGCTCCTCGCCCCTCGTCGGACGTGAACAGGAGATTGAAAAAATCAAAGGCTTGCTGCGGCAAGATGATGTGCGGCTGGTGACGTTGACCGGCATCGGCGGGACGGGCAAGACGCGGCTGGCAAAAGAGATCGCGCGCCGGCTCCTTGAAGTTTTTCCGGGCGGCGTCTTTTTCATCGAACTCGCCGCCATCCACGATCCGGCGCTCGTCATTTCCTCAATCGCGCAACCGCTCGACGTGACAGAAGCGGGCGGCCAGTCGCTGCTTGATGCCCTGAAAAGTTATTTGCGCGACAAACGGATGTTGCTCGTCGTTGATAATTTCGAGCAGGTCACGCCTGCCGCGCCTTTACTGGCGGAATTGCTCGCGGCGTCGCCGCATTTGAAGATGCTGGTGACGAGCCGCGCTGTGCTTCACTTGAGTGTGGAGCAGGAAGTGATTGTGCCGCCACTCACCGTGCCTGACGCTACCACACCTCTGTCCGCTGATGAACTGCTCAAATTTGAAGCCATCCGCTTGTTTGTCGAGCGGGCGCGAACGGTGAAACCGAATTTCACGCTGACCGATGAAAATGTCCGAAGCGTAGCGGAAATATGCTTGCGGCTTGAAGGCTTGCCACTGGCGATTGAACTGGCCGCCGCGCGCGTCAAAGTCCTTCAGCCGGCGGCTATCTTGGCGCGGCTGGAGAAGCGTTTGAAACTATTGACGGGCGGGGCGCGAGATTTGCCGGCCCGTCAACAAACGATGCGCGGGGCGGTGGAGTGGAGCTACGACTTGCTGGATGAGAGCGAAAAGATGTTGTTTCGCCGGTTGGCGGTGTTTATGGGAGGGACGACGATTGAAGCTGCCGAGTCGGTTTGCTCCGGTCAGGGCGTGAGGCCGGACACAGTATCTGAGATCGAAGTGCTTGACGGGATCAGTTCGCTGGTTGACAAAAGCCTGCTGGTACACAAAGAGCGTGCGAATGGCGAATCACGTTTTCGGATGCTGGAGGTCGTCCGCGAGTATGCGCTGGAACATTTGGAAGCGAGCGGAGAGTTGGAAGCGGTCGCGCGCGCGCACGCCGCCTTTTTCCTCGCTTTAGCCGAGCGAGCCGAGCCGGAGCTGCGGGGCGCAAGGCAGATGGAGTGGTTGGAGCGGTTGGATCATGAGCATGACAACTTGCGTGCGGCGCTTCAGTGGTCAATTGAGCATCAGCCGGAAACCGCATTGCGCTTGGCGGGGGCGCTCCAGCGATTCTGGTGTACGCACGATCACTACACCGAAGGGGCTAGGTGGTTGGCTGCTGCGTTGCAGAAGAACAGCGGCTCTCCGTCGTTGGCGCGGGCGAAGGCGTTAGAGGGAGCCGGCTTTCTGGCATGGCAAGTGGGCGATTATTCGTCGGCGCGACAGTTCTATGAGGAGAGCTTGGCGGAAAGCAGAGCGACGGGAGACAAGATGCAGGTCGCGCTGTCGAGCAGAGGTTTAGGGATTGTGCTGATGATTCAAGGCGACATCGCGGCGGCGCGCACTCTCTATGCCGAGTGTCTAGCAATCAGCCAAGAAGCTGAGGACAAGTTTTTAATTGCCGCTTCACTCAACGATTTGGGAGAAGCGGCAAGAATGCAAGAAGATTATGCGACGGCGCGCCCGCTCTACGAAGAAGCCGTTGCCTTGAGCCGACAACTCGGCAATCAGGAAAGATTAGGCACTATCCTTGCCAACTTGGGTGCGACGGCTTATCAGGTTGGCGACTACGAGACGGCAGGCGCATGTTATCGAGAGGCGTTAGCTCTCGCGCGAGAATTGGGGTACAAATCAAGCATGGCAATTTCTCTGGATGGCTTGGCTGCCCTTGCGACTAAACACGGGCAGCCGGAGCGGGCGGCGAATCTGGCAGGTGCGGCAGACGTTTTGCGCGAATCGATCAGTCGTGAGCTAGTTCCTGTTGATCGCCTCTTCCGCGACGCTTACCTCATAGAATTACGCGCCGCGCTCTCCGAAGAGGCGTTCGCCGCTGCTTGCAAACAAGGACGTAAGCTGAAATTAGACAAGGCCATTAGGTTGGCTTTGGAGGCTGTTTAGAGACTGTCTGAAAAGTAGAGACTGTCAGCCGATTCACCGCCCTCGACGAAAGGGGACGGCGAGCGCTCCACCTTCTGCTTGGTCTTCGCCTCCACCCTAGCGACGGCCTCCTCAACCTAAATCGAACCACACAAGATTGGTACAGGATGAAAACACTCACCGCAGAGACACGGAGCCAAGCCGCCGAGCCAGCGCAGAGAGTTGAAGGCGGTTCTCGGCGTCTCCTCTGCGGCATCTCCGCGCCTAGTAGGTTGAATGTGCGTGCTAAGAACGGCCATTCTTAGCACTCACGGAAGCGGCAAGCCGCATGTGCCTTGGTCGTCCGAGACCGTCGCAGAGAATGGTTCCGCTTCCACTTAGGGGGACGCAGCCCGAACAGTCACTGGGGCTAACCAAGCCCGTCTTGACTCGCTAGGGTGGGCGCGTCCCCCTTGACAACCAACACAGTCTCTCTGCGGTGAATGTTCTGTCCGCTCCCAGTGCGCCACCGATAATCGGTGTGTCCGAATCTCTCGTGGTTCGATTTAGCCACTGGTCGAGCAACTGGTCTGTCGATCAATCTCGCCCGTAGAGTCTTTAACTTCATGGCGGGGTGTCATAAAATCACGGCCACAGCGCGCACCTCCTATCAGAACTTTCTCGCGCTCTGGGAAGATGCCGACCGCGATCTTCCCGTCTTGCAGGAAGCGCAGCGAGAGTATGAGCAGTTGAGCTAAATCGAAACTAACGAGATTGAGACACGAGAAAGATGATCCACGAAACCACACGAAGCCAGATGAAGCCAAACACACAAAATCTGTTATCGTTGTTTCGTGCTGTTTCGGATGATCTCGTAGATAAATCTTTTTCATCTCTCTCAATACTCTCAATCCCGATTGAGCCTTTTGCGGATCATCTCATCAGCAAAAGTTATAGCAATTAAGAAAGGATGAAGACCATGAACCGACGAATCAACAGCCTCCTGAGCAGACTCGTGCAGAGTGAGGGCCAAGCGCCCAGCGCCGACGCCCCTCTGGGCGGTGAGGGTTCACAAGTCGGGCAGTTCAAAAATCCGCGCGGCGTGGCGGTGGACGCGGCGGGCCACCTCTCCGTCGCCGACGAGGGCAACCATCGCATTCAAAAGTTCAATCCAGCCGGCGAGTGCATTGCCCAATGGGGCGGCTTCGGGATCGCTTTCGGAGAGTTCAAGTTTCCGCAAGGCTTGGCGGTGGACGCGGCGGGGCATGTCTATGTCGCCGATTCACGCAATCACCGCGTCCAGAAGTTTACTTCCGACGGCAAGTTCATCACTCTCTGGGGCAGCGTCGGCGATGGCGACGAACAATTCAATCAGCCTTGCGATGTGGCGGTCGATCCAGAAGGACATGTCTATGTCGTCGAGGCGCTCAATCACCGCGTGCAGAAGTTCGACCCCGAAGGACGCTTCCTCGCCAAGTGGGGCGAATTCGGTGCGGAGGCCGGGCAATTCAAATTCCCGCAAGGTGTGGCGGTGAATGCGAAGGGCCGCGTCTATGTCGCCGACGAAGGCAACCATCGCATTCAAAAGTTCAGCGCGGAGGGCGAGTGCATCGCGCGCGCACAACTTGCGGCCCTATCAACTGGATCGGCTCGGCCTGACCAAGACCATCGAAGGGATGAGCAAGAAAGTCGCGGAGACCCACGACCTCCGGCTGACCCTTGAGCTTGAGCAGATCGACGGCCTCTTTTCGCCGGAAGCTGAAATCAATATCTTCCGCATCGTGCAGGAGAGCCTCAACAACATCGTCGCGCACGCCGCCGCCACTGAAGCCCAAGTGCTGATCAAGAGAAACGCGCAGCACGTCGAGGTCAAGATTCAAGACAACGGCAAGGGCTTCGCGCCCGGCGCGACACCGGACACCGGCACGACGCGGCGCGGCTTCGGTTTAATCGGGATGGCGGAACGCGCGCGCCTACTCGGCAGCGATTACCAGATTACTTCCCTGCCGGGGCAGGGAACGACGATGACGTTGACGATTAACTTGGAGAACGGACGGCCATGAAGACTGACATCCGCGTGTTGATTGCCGACGATCATCCGATTGTGCGCCAAGGATTGCGGCAAGTGATCGAGGCCGACCCGCAGCTCAAAGTCGTCGCCGAAGCCGGCGACGGCCAGACGGCGCTGGAGAGGATTCAGACGCTCCAACCCGAGATCGCCGTCCTCGACATCGACATGCCGGAGATGGACGGCTTCGCTATCGCGCGCGCGCTGCGCGAACAGGAACTCAACACCGCCGTCATCTTCCTGACCATCCACCGCGAAGAAGATTTCTTCAACGAAGCGCTCGATGTGGGGCCAAAGGCTACGTTCTCAAAGACAGCGCCACCACCGACATCGTGGCCGCCATCCGCGCCGTCGCCCGGGGCGAGCATTACACCAGCCCGGCACTGACTTCCTCACTCGTCAACCGCCGCCAACGCGCCGCCGACCTGCGGCAACAGAAACCCACGCTCAACGATCTGACGTCCGCCGAACGGCGCATCCTCCAACTCATCGCCGACTACAAAACCAGCCGCGAGATCGCCGACGAACTCTGCATCAGCTACCGCACGGTCGAAACACACCGCACCAACATCTGCCAAAAACTCGACCTCCACGGCAGCCACGCCCTGATGAAATTCGCGCTGGCGCACAAAGCGGAACTCTGAGACGAGCAGGGTTTCACAGCGTAAGCCGCCTCGTGGGATGACCGCTACTGTCCGCGCAACTCAGGAACGCCTTAAGTTCGTGGGAGAGGGAGAAGTCTTTACCAGAGTCGCTTGACCGGATAGGCGTCAAAGGCTGCATCGACACTGACCACCGGAATTTGCTCAACCATTGCCTGTGCAATGATGAGCCGGTCAAATGGGTCGCGATGATGGAAAGGCAGAGTCGTCAGCGGGGCCACATGGCGAGGCTCAAGATGAAGAATGTGAAACTGGTTCGCCGTTATTTCCCGCTCCAGAAACACCGGCAACGGTTCCGCCAGAGAATACTTGCCGATGCTGATCTTGATAGCGATTTCCCAGTATGTGGCCGGGCTGACTTCAATTTCGTTGTTTGGATCGACCAGAAGTTTTCCGGGCGGTTTGACTCAACAATGGATCATCGAGGATAAACCAGAGAAAAGCGTGCGTATCCAAGAGCAGCCTCACGGTAGATACTCCTTGAAATCCTTCAAGTGTTCCTCGTCGTCGGCATGAACGATCAGTTTGCCTTTGGCGCTGCCCGGCTTTCGCGGCTGACGCTCGACAGGCAATTGCCCGATCAGTTTAGCGACTGGCCGCTCGTTTTTAGTGATCAGCACTTCCTTACCCGGAGCCAGTCCGGCGATCAATTCTGCCAAGTGAGCCTGTGCTTCTTCAAGCGGCACTATTTCTGACATGTTGCGTCTCCTGCTGAAATTGCCTGCGCGAAGTATAACACGATGGCGACGCCATTTACTTGAGTGACAGTGGCGACAGGCAGTGTGAGAAATGGCAACATCTCCCTTCCGCTTTTTCTCCGCCGTTTCATTTATCTCGCCGCCTGACTTCAGTGCCTTTTCGCCTGCTTCATCCCGCGCCTACGTGTTTCCACGTAGAAAAATCCCTGTCTCTACGTAGCCAAAATACGTGGATGCCTCGATACCCAACGCCCGCCGAAAAGTTCATAGTGCCGCCTGTCGCAAACGAACCGAAGGAAGCATTGGAATGATGAGTCTCTTGATTGTCGATGATAACGCGAAGATACGCCGGCTGCTCAAAAGCCTAGTTGCTGATTTGGCCTCCGCCATCCACGAATGCAGCAATGGCAAGGAGGCGCTCACCGCCTATGCCGCGCATCAGCCGGACTTCGTGTTGATGGACATCGCCATGACAGAGATGGATGGGATTACCGCAACGCAGCAGATCACAACGGCTGATCCGGCAGCGAAGATCATCATCGTCACTAACTATGACGAGACCGGCTTGCGCGAAGCGGCGCAGAGCGCGGGCGCATTCGCTTACGTCCTCAAAGACAACCTGCTCGACGTGCGGCGACTGCTGCGCTCGACGACAGCGTAAGCGGCAGACGACGACAACGAATCGAAGACACCTTCAACCGACCTCCTACAGGAGAGAAGACCATGCAAGTTATTTATGCCACTGGCCGGCCCCGCAAATTTGCATTTGCCAGCGCCGACACTAAGAAAAACGTCCCGGCAGGAGCCACCGTCCTCGCCATCTGTGATAGTGCGAACGTCACTGAACATATCAATGGGGCTTTATTCGAGTTGCTCACCGACGGCAAGTATTACACGCTCCGGGCGTTGATCAACGACGCGGCCCAAGCGGAAGCCGCGCGCCCGCCGGTCAGCCCGCCTGCGCCGCCGGCTGTCGCTCGCGGCTGGTTCAATTCTTTATCCGGCTGGCTGTCTCGCGCCGACCGCGCCGACGAGCAGGAACTTCATCTGGCGTAGCGCGTCACGTCATGCTGCGCCAGAGCGCAAGCGATCCGGTGCGGCGTGACAAATTTGAGCGCCACCTTGTGCAAATTCGACGCTGCTTTCCAGCGTGGCTCTGCTCTCGATGATTCGCTCACCGCACACCTCGCCGGATTCAACCCTCAGAAAATAAGGAGAAAGCCATGAATCGCTTACGTCGTCTCACTCTCAGTCTGATCAGCATGATGCTGATCGTGCAACTGTCATTCGTCACCCCAACCTTCGCCGCGCCGCCATCCGCGCCGCAGAGCGCGAAACAGATCGAGCGCGAGCGCCTGCGCCAGATCATGGACCCGGCGGCGGACATCGAAGCGTTCCGGCAAGAACTCTCCGACTACCTCATGGAGATGGAAGCTGCCCTGCGCCTCTTCAGTGAGATTTCAGTTGTCCGCCGGCAGTTCAAGCAATCCGGGCTAGAGCCGGTCGCCATGCTCGCCGGAGCCAGACAAAGGCTCGCGGACTTGAAGCCGGAAGAGCTAACTCTGCTGCGCGCAACCTATGCCAAATTCCCCGGCTGGCGCGAGGCTCCCCGCGTGGTCAGCTCGTTCATCAAACCGGACCTGCGCGAGCGGCTTGAGTCGAGGATTGCGGCGAAGAACGCCGGCGACATCCAACCCTATTTCGTCACTGCCGACAATTGCGCCGACGGCATCGCCGCCGATCCGAGCAACACCGACATCTCGGCTGCCGAAGCTGCCGTAATCGCGGCGGAAGCGATACAGGATGCAATACCGCCTGTGCTTAATATACCTGCGGTTGCCGCCACTGCGATTGTCAAGGGAATAGCGCTGAGTTTAGTAACCTTAAAGGCTATTAAAGATGATTGCACCGGCTTAGATGCAACGGCGGTCGAAAATATAGTCAACACTGCCAAGACGGAAATCATCAACAACGCCACCACCAACACCACGACGATTACCGGCGCGGTGACGAGCGCGCAGACCGCGATCATCAACAACGACAACAGCAACAGGACAGCGATCACCGTCGCGATTGCCGGCGCGCAAACCGCCATCAACAACAACACTACCTCCACCGCGAGCGCTAACACCACGACGATCACCAACGTGCTTACCGCCGTGAAGAACGAGATCGTCACCAACGACAACAGCAATAAGACGATGATCGTCACTAACGATAATGCCAACGCGACGACGATCAACACCAATCTCACCGCCGCGAAGAACATGATCGTCGCCAACGACAACACCAACACGACGACAATCGTCAACAACGACAACGCCAACAAGACGATGATCGTGAACAACGATAATGCCAACAAGACGGCCATCGTCGCCAACGACAACGCGAACAAAGATTTGCTCCTGCGGGCGCATATCGAAGCGGACTTGGCCGAAGCCGATAGCGCCACCCCGGTCGCGTGGTACTTAACGCCGACGGCTAACGGCGGCCACCTCGACTTGGTGCAGACAATCGTGACGCAGACGCTCGCCAACATTCTGGCTGCCGGGGGGAGCATCGGCAATGCTCAGTCATTCCTTGACCGGGCCAACGCTGATAAGGCTGCCGGTAATTTCAAGGCGGCTTATGCCAATTACCGCAAGGCCTACAAAGCGGCAGCGAACTGATCCGTGTGGAATTCCTGCCGCCGGCATAGCTGACCGTAATCTCCACGGAGTCTGTCACGGCTCGACGGCGCACTGTCAGGCCGCGCGAGAACTTTCGGCGAACGAAAAAAAACGCCCCCCGGAGCGCAACCGAAAGACGAGCCAAATCATCAATAAATAACGCAACGGCGAAGCGGTTTGAGCGTGAATCTCCTGACCGCTTCGCCTTTTCTTTCAAGCAGATAGGGTTGACCCTGAAAAGTATCGTGTGCTAAGGTCAGCAACGCGATTGACGGCTCGCCGGCCTGCTCGCAGGAAGCCCCGTTGAGAGCCGATTTTTCAAAGGTTGATCGCTATTACTTATGACTTAGTGGAACCGCTCGTGTGGTCTGCGCGTTCAGACTGCCATCGTGGATTCGCTTTCAGCCTGAACTCAAGGAGACTGACGATTTTGATGAAAACGAGCTTCCCCCGATTATTTCTTTCTCTGGCAATCTTCAGCTTGCTGGTTGCTCCGGCTGCGCCCGTGCTGGCGCAAAACAGGCTGGCTTCTTCTCTCAGCGCGACGCCTAACGCGATTGACCGCGACGCCCCGCTCGTCAGCGTCATCATCGAAAAAGCGGAAAAGCATTTCAAGCAAGGCGAATTGAATTTAGCGGACAATCGCCCGGAGCAGGCGCGCTCTGAATTTGATAAAGCCGTCGATGCCGTGCTTGAGTCCGGCATGGATGTGCGCGCGAACCCGCGCTTGCAAACTTATTACCTCGAACTCGTCGAGCGCGTCTATCGCAAAGAGATGCCGAGTGTGCAGCTCGCCGCCACTCAGCAA
>JALZKK010000132.1 GCA_030859285.1 Acidobacteriota bacterium
ACTGCACAGTTGTCCGCCGCGAACCAACAGCTTGAGGAGACACGCACGCAGTTACAGACGGCGCAGCAACGCGTCGCCCGCGCCGAGAGACAAAAAGACAGCGCGTCCGTCATCCGCAACGCGACCGCGAAGAACGAGCCAACGCGCAAGCGCCGCGCGCCGCGCCATGAAGAGGCGCAACTAAAACGCAACTTGAACACTGACGATGAAGAATTGCCGACGCTGCTCGATCTCTTTGGCGAGACTGATTAAGAACACTCAAAACTGTAGGGGCAGGGCTGGTCCCTGCCCGCTGCTCCGCAGAGAATGGCTCGATTAGCAATGGGCAACGCGCATTCGCGCGACGGGCAGCGGACTTGTCCCTGCCCCTACAAATTTAATCGATTAAGTTTCGATTTTAGAATTGCGATGAAAAAGATTTTCACACTGGCCCCTCGATTCAATCCTTTCACCTGTGCGCTTGCTCTCTTGGCGCTGCTGGCATGTGGCGGAAATGTTCTGGCACAAGAGACAGGAACGCCAGTTGCGCCGGAAGAACAGCAGGAAAACAGGCGTGATAATACCGAGTTATTGCAAGCTCTGAATTTGACGCCGGAGCAGAAAGATCAGATCAAGTTGCTCAGGCAGCAGACAATAGCCGAAGGGCGCGCCGTCACGTTCCGGCTCCGTCGCGCCCGCCGCGCCCTCGACGCCGCAATTTATTCCGCCGCAGCAGACGAAGCGTTAATCGAAGCGCGCGCCCGCGATTTAGCCGAAGCGCAGACCGCGCAAGTCCGCCTGCGCGCCCTCACCGAACTGAAAATTCGCCGCGTTCTGACGACAGAGCAGTTACAGACTTTCTTGCAGTTGCGCCAACGCGCGCGCGCGCAACAGCGTCTGCGCCGACAACAGCAATTGCCCGGCGGCGACATGCGCCCGATGCGCGAACGTCCGTGAAGAAATCCTAACGCCTCGCCAAATTCCGACAATTCGCCCCTCGCCAACCCGCGCGCCCGTCCCAACATCATGCGCCCACGCTCGTAGCGATACTCTTTGTCGGGAGCGTTAGATTGCTTGCTGATTAAAAGCTATCCACGAAGTAACACGAAACGATGCAAAGAAAACCACATGAAAATCTTCGTGTGGTTTCGTGGATGAGGTTTTTCCTTCTGTCCCGATCTCCCACGCTCTGATTTAGCGCTCCTGGCAACTCGCCCTTATTTCCTCTGCGGATAAAATTCAGCGAAAGCCGCGCTGCCGTCTCAGTTCTCACTTGACGACTTCACCATTTTTTAAGCATGATCAATCGTTCGTTGCCGTCGATTACAGATTGAGTCTTCGCGGATGATTAACTTGCGCGCGGGTCTCGCGGGCGATGAATGAGTCATTTGCTTCGGCTTCTTCATGCGGCGGCAAACACTCTGAGACATCGGGCGCATTTTCGTTAAACCCCCTAGCTTGCATGAATATTGCAATTCGCTCCCTGCTCGAAGTACAGGAGACGTCTTTGCTGGTGGCCCGCGCCGCACGTCGCCTCTTCCGCCGCCCGACCTATCTCACCGAAACGATCTCGCAAATGGATTTGATCGGCGTCGGCTCGCTGCCGATCATTCTGCTGACGGGCTTTTTCACCGGCGGCGTCTTGACGCTGCAAACTTATCCGACGCTCAAATACTACGGCGCACAAGATCAGACCGGCTATCTCGTCGCGCTGTCGCTCGTGCGCGAGCTTGGTCCTGTGTTGTCGGCGTTGATGGTGACGGGCCGCGTTGGCTCGGCCATCTCCGCCGAATTGGGATCGATGGTCGTCTCCCAACAGATCGACGCGATGCGCGCGCTCGGCACCGATCCGGTCAGAAAACTCGTCGCGCCGCGTTTAATCGCGCTGCTCGTCACGCTGCCTTTGCTCACGGTGGCGGCGGACGTGATCGGCATCATTGGCGGCGGAACGGTCGCAACGATGCTGTACGGCATGTCCTACAGCACGTTCATGAGTTCGGTGCGTTACGGCATCACCTTCGACGATATTATCGGCGGCGTGATCAAGCCGCTCGTCTTTGGCCTGATCATCGGCAGCATCGCTTGTAATAAAGGACTCAACACCGAAGGCGGCACGGTCGGCGTCGGTCGCGCGACGACTTCGGCGGTCGTCACGGCCTCCATTGTCGTTATCGTCGCCGACTTTTTTCTGGCGAAAGCTCTGCAAGTTATCCTAGACATGCCGAATTAAGAATGTTAATTCATTTGGTGAATCGTTAATCGCAAATCGTGAATAGTGAAAGACAGTCTTTCTATTCACGATTGACGATTCACTATTCACAGTTTTTATGTCTTCGACAAATCTCGAAATAACTGGCGTGGCGGCAACCGAGGAAGCCTTCACCGAACAGGATCAGGTCAGCGAGGCGGCTGCCGACTCTACGTTCGCGGAAGTGGACGATCACGAACGGATCGTGCCGGCCATCGAATTCCGCGACGTGCATCTCTCGTTCGACGAACGCAAAGTCCTCGATGGCCTGAGCTTCAAAGTGCTGCGCGGCGAGGCCAAGATCATCCTCGGCGGATCGGGCTGCGGCAAATCCACGGCGATCAAACTCGTCCTCGGACTCTTAAAGCCTGACTCCGGCAGAATTTTTGTCAACGGCGAAGATATCACCGACTATAGCGAAGCCGAGATGATGCGCGTCCGCAAACAATTCGGCATGGTTTTTCAAGAGGGCGCGCTCTTCGATTCGCTCTCGGTTTATGACAACGTCGCCTATCGCCTGCACGAACAGGGCGTTCCCGAAAATGAGGTCGAAGAGGAAGTGCGCCGGATGCTCCGCTTCGTCAATCTCGAAGACGCCATCGACAAAATGCCGATTGAACTATCGGGCGGGATGCGCCGCCGCGTCGGCATCGCGCGCGCGCTCGTCGGCGGCCCTGAAATCGTGATGTTCGACGAACCGACTGCCGGCCTTGATCCGCCGACCGCTCGCACCATCTGCGAACTGGCGATCAAGCTCCGTGATCTCGAAGATGTCTCGTCAATGTTCGTCACGCACGAAATGAACAATGTCCATTACCTGTCGTCCGAGTACGCGGCGGTGAACGAAGAAGGCCAAGTGATCTTCGAGAAGGAAGGCGAGCGACTGTGCCTGACCAATACCAAAGTGATGATGATGCGCGAAGGCCGCGTCATCTTCAGCGGCACGGACGAACAACTCCAAAAGTCCGACGATCAGTATATCCAACGTTTCCTGCGCGGACACTGACACAGTTTTCAGTTTTCAGTTTGCAGCCGGAACCAAAGCTGCTTACTGAAAACTGAAAACTGAAAACTGCTTATGCCTACCAACAAAAAGAAACTCGGCTTACGCGAAGTGCGCGTCGGGCTGTTCGTGATCATCGCCATCGTGGTGCTGATCTTTTTGATCCTGAACGCTTCGGGTGACATCTCGTTTGCGCGGAAATTGCAGGTGAAGGCGAGGTTTCTCAACGCCGATGGACTACGGCCCGGCGCGGAGGTGCGACTTGCCGGCGTCCGCATCGGGAAAGTGTCGGATGTGAATTTGCTGCCGCCGACTGACGATCCGAACAGCCCGCGCGTGGAAGCGATCCTTGCGCTTGACCAGACGGTTGACGGCAAACCCGTCACCGAGTTAGTCCGCACCGACTCGACCGCGCAACTCGGCTCGCCCAGCCTGCTCGGCAGCGACAAAGTGATCAACATCGCGCCCGGCACCTCGCTCGGCCAGCCCGTCCCGGAGAATTATGAGTTAAACTCCACGTCCGCCGAAGGGATCGCGCAACTCACTTCTTCGGGCAACGAACTGGTCCAGCAACTCAACCGGCTCTCGACGCAAGTCACGGAGATCACAGAGAAGATTAACGAAGGGCGCGGCACGCTCGGTCGCTTCGTCAACGACGAAGCCTTTTACAACAACCTCAACGCCACTGTCCGTGATACGCAAGCCGTTATCCGGGACGTCCGCACCGGGCAAGGCTCTGCCGCGCGCTTCATCAATGATCCGGCGCTCTATAACAATCTGAACACCGTCAGCGAGAGCCTGCAAACCATCGCTACTGATCTGCGCGCCGGTCGCGGCACTGCCGGCAGACTCTTGACCGACGAGGCGCTCTACAACGACGCCCGCGCAACCGTCAATCGGCTCAATCGTTCGGTCGAAGAGATCAACACTGTCGTCGCCGACATCCGCGCCGGTCGCGGCACTGCCGGCAAACTCCTCACCGACGAACAACTCTACAACGACGCCCGCGCTGCCATCGCCCGCTTCAACACTTCCGCCGAACGCATCGATAGCATGGTCGCCAGCGTCCAACGCGGCGAAGGCACGCTCGGCAAACTCGTCACTGACGAAACGCTCTACAACAACGTCAACCAACTCTCCTCCGAATCCGTTAAGCTCCTTTACGACTTTCGCCAAAATCCGCGGAAGTATCTGACGGTCAGATTCTCGATCTTTTAAGTTCTCAGTTTTGGCTTTTTGTTTTACTGAAAACTGAAAACTTTTCTTGCACCAACACTTGAAAGCTCCCGCTCATGCCGCCGGGGAGGATCAGCTCGCGGGCGGCGAGGCGCAGGTTGACGCGCTCGGCTTCATCGGCGGCGCTCGCGGTCAACAGTTCGAGTTGTTCGAGGAGGCCGGCGCGGAGCAGAAATTGATCTTGCGGCTCGAAGAGGATTGTTTGTAAGCCCGCCGCTTCTCCCGCTGTCCGTATCTGTGTCCAATCGATGGTCGTCGTGAGGTCTTGTTCGCCGGGAGATGCGAGGACATTGCCGGCGAATTGATGCCGGCGAAAAGCGCGGAGCGTGCCGGTGTGTCGGCGCGGATCGTGATAAAGCTCCGACGCTTCGGCTCCGTAATCGACAGTGATGAGGAAACCACGCTGGAGCAGTTTCTCCGCACGCGCGGTCCAGTCTGCGGCGGCGAGATTGATTTCAACGATCTGCCCTTCTTCCAAATTGATCTGATGGTGCAACAGATGTTCGATCAAGCGCGGCGTTGACGGTTCGCGCTCAACCCAGACGAACTCGCACATCTCATTTAACCCGACGTAAAACTCCGACAATTTCCCGTCGCGCATAGTGACGCGATGCACCGGCAGGGCGTCAAGCAATTCATTCGTGAAGATGAGGCCTTCTCCAATTGGCTCTTCTTGATCGGACAATTGAACAAACGCGGTCTGCTCGACGAACTCGCCGAGCGTGTGCTTGATGCGTTGCCGCGCATCGTCGCTCAACTCGTCGATCAAGTAATGTATGCGGGGAAAAGTTTCCGGGTGATCGCGGCGCAAAGTTTCCAACACGCTGCGCGCGAAACTCCCGTCGCCGGCTCCTGATTCAATGATCGTGAACGGATGCGGCGCGCTTAACTCTTCATCGAGGGCCGCGAAATACTGCGCGAACGTGGCGGCAAAGAGTGGACTGCGTTCGGCGCTGGTGCGGTAGTCGCCCGCGCGCCCCCATCGCGTGAGATCGGCGCGCTGGTAATAACCGCCTTGCGGATCGTAAAGCGCGGCCTCCATCCAATCGCGGAAAGTGATCGGCCCGTCGCGCTCGATCCTTTCACGCAGTTGCGCGGCAAGCGTGTGTGGAGACTCAGACATGGCGGCAGTGTGAGTTGAGGCGTCTGCTCATCGCTTTATTCAGGCAAGCGCGCATCCGAGATGAGGCGGAAAACTGCGTCGGCACAGCCTTGATGTTGTGCGGCGCGCACGAGCGTTTCGGTCAGCAACGCGAACAAAGTCAGCATCTCGCCGGACGGCATGGCGATCTCTCTGCGTAAATCGTCGTCAGATTTTAACAAGGAGAATCCGCGCTGCCGCGTCGCTTCAACTTCCGAGAGATACTCTAACATCCGCTCCGGCGCGGCGAGACATTCGGGCAGCGTCCACTCGAACGGATCGTCCCACAAATTCGCCGTGATGCCGCCGAACGTCTGCTCGACGACGGCGGCGCTCCTGATGATATGTTCGCCACAAGAGTAAACGGGCGGCGCACCAATCGTCGGCGCATGCGGCTGCCAATAAAGTTTATCGGCAGGCATGGCACGAACTAAAGCGACTAAGCGCGCGTGCAAGTTTGAGAACTGTTTGTCGAGAATGGAGAGGAATTGATTCATCGGCTCATCGATTCATCGACTCATTAACTCACTGCCGACCGGAACGATGAATCGATGAGCCGATGAATCAACGAAAAAACCTCACTTGATTTTCCGATCTTGCTCTTCTAGCACCGTGCCGAAATTGCGTCCGCCGAAGCTGAAGCCATTATAGACGCGGCCTTTCGCGCCGACCTGCGCGCCGCGCGAAGGCACACCGCCGCGCCGCGAGACGACCCACATCTCGCCCGTCCCGTCGTCGAGCTTGTACGCGCCGCCGACGAACGGAATGCCGTAACTATCTTCAACACGGCCCGCGATCCCGACTTCCTTATCGAGATAGCGCGACGGATCAGAGACGATCTTTCCGATATTAGTCCGGCTCGGACAAGCTGTCAGAAAAAGAACATTGGCGAGAGCGACGGTTAGGACTACAAAGTTACGACGTGAGCGCATTGCTTCTCCTTACTCTTCGTTTGAATTTTGGGAGAGGGTGAATCATAGCGTGCGATGATGTTTTGGGCGGGAGGGATGCTTCTAAAAAACGCGCGCGCGCGAAACGCAGCGCGAAATTTAAGACGCCGCGCCGCTAGACCTGCGGTTTATCCCCGCACGATAAACATGACGAGCAGAACAACAAGGAGAAGCGCGCCGGAAATTACCCCTAGAATAACGGCGACGAATGCGCCTTGCGACATGCCGTAGTGTGTGCGGTATGGATCGATAGCCAGCGAGTTGTCCCGCTGTCTCTCGCTGATCGGTCGCTTGAAACGGAGACGGCTGTCATCGAATTTTTCCAGCAAGACCCAGCCGGCTTGCGCTTCTTCTTCGCACACTTGCCGCAGCACATCAGGTTTCTTGAAAGCGTCTGAGTTGGCGCGGAGAATCTTGAACTCCCAGCCGTCTCGTAGCTCCGGCTCGCCGTATTTAGTCATCTCTTCTTCTTCGCGCCGCCGGGCGGCTTCCGCTGCCGCCGCCGCAATCGCCGCGGTCGTCGCTGCTGTCGTCGCCATCGGCTCCTCCGATCATCACGCTCATTGCTGCGGCACGGCACACTGCCCAATAGCAGCGCGCCGTGCCGCAGCGTGTCTCAACTCCTCCGACTAATTACCGAACCAACCGATGGGTTTGCCTGAGAGATCGACCCAGACGCTTTTGACTTGGGTGTAGAGTTCAAGCGCGTGCTTGCCCATCTCGCGCCCGTAGCCGGATTGTTTGTAGCCGCCGAAGGGCGAGGCGGCGTTGAACATATTGAAGGTGTTAATCCAGATGACGCCGGCCTTGATCTCTCTGGCGAAGCGGTGGGCGCGCGTGATGTCTTTCGTCCAGATGCCGGCAGAGAGACCATAGATCGTCTCGTTGGCCTGTTTGATCAGATCGGCCTCATTGCTGAAGGTAATGACCGAAGTCACGGGGCCGAAGATTTCCTCTTGGGCGACGCGCATCTCATTTTTGACTTCGCTGAAGATCGTCGGTTGGAAGAAATAGCCGCCGCTGAAACGGTCTTCGAGTTGGGGCGGCTCGCCGCCGGTCAACACGGTCGCGCCCTCGCTGCGCGCGATGTCCACGTAGCCCTTGATGCGGTCGAGTTGTTCGCAAGAGACTTGCGGCCCCATCAACGTCGCCTTGTCCATCGGATCGCCGACTTTGACTTTTTGGGCTTTCTCTTTGAAGCGTCCGAGAAATTCTTCCTTGATCCGCTCGTCGAGGAAGAGGCGTGAGCCGGCGCAGCAGACTTGGCCCTGATTGAAGAAGATGCCCATCATCGCGCCGCTGACCGCCTGCTCAATGTCGGCGTCGGCGAAGACGATGTTGGGAGCTTTGCCGCCGAGTTCGAGCGAGACTTTCGTCAAATTATCCGCTGCCGCGTGCGCGATCAGCTTGCCGACTTCCGTGCTGCCGGTGAACGCGACCTTGTCGATGCCGGGGTGCGCGGCGAGCGCCGCGCCCGCCGTCTCGCCGTAGCCCGGCACGATGTTGACGACGCCTTCGGGAAAGCCAGCCTCTTGAATCAGCTTGCCGAGTTCCATCGCCGTCACGGGAGTTTGTTCGGCGGGCTTCAAAACGATGGTGTTGCCCGCCGCGAGCGCGGGCGCGAGTTTCCAAGCGGCCATCAGCAACGGAAAATTCCACGGAATGATCTGGCCGCAGACGCCAATCGGCTCGCGCAAAGTGTAGTTGAACATCTGTCCCGGCACGGGGATCGTCTCGCCTTCGATCTTCGTGGCGAAGCCCGCGAAGTATTCAAAATTTTCGGCGACCTGCGGCAGATCGACGAAGGCCGATTCGCGGATCGGCTTGCCGTTGTCGGCAGTTTCCAGCGCGGCCAATTCTTGCGTCCGCGATTCGATGAGTTGCGCCAGCTTGTACATCAAACGCCCGCGATCACGCGCGCTCAACTTGGACCACTTGCCCTCGAAGGCGCGGCGCGCGGCAGACACGGCTTTGTCGATGTCGGCTTTGTCGGCTTCGGCGACTTCGGCCAGCGTCTCGCCGGTCGCGGGATTCGGCGAGGTAAAGGTCTTGCCCGATTCGGCATCGACCCATTGGCCGTCGATGAAGAGTTGATAACGACGAGGCGTTTCAGATGCGGCTTGTGGTGTTGACATGAACAGAAACTCCTTCCAGACAATAGTGACATTAAGAAAACTTGGAGGCTGGATTGGTTAAATTGACCGCGCTTACTTTAGCACCAACGCGCGGCGAAAGTCTAAACCACGCCCCTTTGCATCAGCATGAATTTGCGCTGAAGAGAGATGGAAGGAATGAGACTCACATCATTAGCAGCCTAGCGTGCTTTCGGTGCCCGCCGCGGTCGTTACTTAGGCGGAGCCAAGACGCACTTGCAACAGGTGCTGACGGCAACGGCGATCAACTTTGTGCGAGTTGCCAACTGGCTCGCTGAAGTGCCGCCGGCGCAGACGAGGCAAACGTCTTTCGTAAAGTTGATGATGCAGCCCGTCCTGCTGACTGAATTCGCCAGCGGTAGCAAAAGAGCGACAGAACCAAATATGTGAAAACGGTCAGTGAAATATCTGAAGACGTACAGCGGAGCTGGCCGTCCTTTTGCCATGACGACTCACGCTCCCGTTACTGGAAGCTATTCTCGGAACGTTGGATGGCGATCAGCCCTTTATTACTCACCGCGCCGCGCTGGCTGACGCTGATCCACAACTGATCGGCACTGCGCGCCTGATCCGGCAGCGTGACGATGATCTGAGTTAGCCACTCGAAGCCCGCGACGCTCCCGGCGTATTCAACCGCCAGCGGGTAAATTCTTTGTGCAGCGTCTTCAGCTTGGACGTTGATCACCGAAATGTTTTCCGCCGACTCCGCATCCACGTAAAGGGCGAAGAGCATCAGGCGGGTGCGACCGTCGGCGGCGAAATTGCGACTGCTCGTGAGCGAGAAAGGGCCGGGAACCATCGTCGTCGAGTCGAGAGCGACGGTGCGCGCCGTACCATCTTCGGTGAGCAGCACCGGCAGGAGCGCGCCCGTGAAGGCGGTCACTTGGTTGCCGCCGAGGCTGCTGAAAGTCCGGCTCGCCGGGCCGAAAGCGTAGCCGGGCTTCGATGGCGTCACGGTGTAGTTGCCGCCCGCCGCCACCGTGAACGAATAAGTTCCGTCATCGGCGGTCGTGGCGCACAGTGATTGAGCGCCGCTCAACTCGACGGACGCTCCGCCAAGCGGCGCGTGTTTAGCCGCAGTCACCATGCCGCTGATGGTGTACGTGCGGAGGACTCCAATCGAGTCGAACACTTGGTCGCCGCTCAGATCACTGAAGTTCCGGCTCGCTTGGTCGAACATGTAATGGTCCTTCGCCACGGCGATAGTGTAAGCGCCGCCGGCGTCAACGACGAATGAGTAAGCGCCGTCGCCGCCCGTCGTCACTACTGCGGACTGAGTGCCGCTCAGGGAGACCGTGACGCCACTCAGCGGCTTGACGCCGTCGGTCACGGTGCCGCTGATCAAATGTCTCTTGAGTGTCGCGCCGAAGTTGACGACCCGATCCTGCCCCGGATTTGTCACGACCTGAAACGGGGGCGCGAAATCGTAATGCGTCTTTTCCGGCGTGACCACGTAATGGCCGGCGGTAGGCAAGTCAGGGAATGCGTAATTCCCAGTGCTGTCGGTCATCACCGTCGCCGCGCGCGTCCCGCTCAGTGCAACGAACACGGAGGGCAGCCCGTCGCCTCGGCTATTCAATATCCGCCCGGAGAGCGTGTAGGTTGGCGCGGGCGTCGCGCCGAGATAAGCCGAGAGGGCGAGGCGTTTTTCCGCCGTACACTGAGCCGAAGCGTCGCAGCCGAGAAATTGATCGGCCCAGTAGATCAGTTCCGCCGGCTTCGGCTCCTGACCGAGGACGCTCAGGTACTGCTCGCGCACGTACTGAACTGGATCATCGGCGGGTGCAGTCGTCACGACTTTAGTGATCTGCGCCGAAGAATCGAGCGTGGCATACACGGAATTGATGACGGTGAGGCGGTGCGTCGCGTCGTCGGCGTAAATGATGTTCGCCGCGTCCACGCAGTCGGCCCGGTCAATGGTCGCGTCGCCGATGTTGCCGAGCGCAATGGCGGCGGTGGTGACATGGCTCCAACCGAAGTGCGACCGCTCGATGAACACTCTCCGGGCATCGGACAAATAAACTCCGCTGCCTCCGAGGTTGGTCACGTTCACCTGTAGGCCGGAAATGAAGATGAGATCGATGGGCGCGCCGGCTTGCGGCTGCGTGAAAAATGCCGGGATACAACTCAACCCGACGAACACTCCCTCATCAAGGAAGACGTTACGGATGATCACCTGCCGCTGCTCAGCCGGATCATCCACGGCGGCGGCGTTGCCGACGCTGATCCACGAGTAGGGCGGCGACAGCGTGGTCTTAGAAAAGAAATCGGGCCGCCATCCGTAATCTATGAACCGCGTGTCCGTAATCGACACTTCTCTCCACCAAACGTTCTGGATGACGGAAGTTCGCAGGCCGCTGCTCGCAGCGCACCCTAAGAACGCCGAGCCTTCTACCTTGAGACCGCTGTGATACGCGTAAACGATTGAGCCGCCATCGACGAAACTCGCCAAGCCGTAGAACTCGCAATTGCGGAGCCGGGCGTCGGCGATTTCGTGGATGGCGAGGACCGTATGAGCGTCGTCTTCGACCGCCGGATCGCCGATGAAAGTTAAATCTTCAATGAGAAGCTGACGGAGGCCGGCGACAGTCAGCGCGTTGGAAGAAGCTCCCACCTTGATCACGAACTCCGAGAGCGACCCTAAGCCGTCGGCGATGTGCGGGCCGATTGGATCAGGCGATGGGTCCACTCCCCGGATGATGACGGAAGCTGAGAGATTCGAGAAGTCCTTCATCACAGGGGTGTTGATCGCGTACCGGCCTTCCGGGACGAAGAGCGTCCCGCCGCCCGCCGCCGAGAGCGCGTTAAGGGACTGCTGTAGCGCCGGCCCGTCGTCCGCCGCGCCGTCCCCGACCGCGCCAAAGTTCCGAAGATTAACCACCGTCGGATTGACGGCGGACGACCCAGCCATGAGCGGCGGGCGCGTGGAATCTCTCACGTTAGCGCGAGCCGTCACATGCCCGAATGAGCAGAAGGCGATGAGGACGAGGGAAAGAACACAGGATTCTTCGATTTGTGTTTTCATGTTTGTGAGTCTTAAGGGAAGTAAGAGGTTGGCTTGACTGGCAGCCTGAGGCGGCTGCTTGCGTTAAATTAACATTGCTGGTTGGTAGCGGTCAACAGCGGGAGATCAGGGAGCGTGTAAGGAATAAAAGCTAAGACACTTTTGAGTCGCACTTTTTAGGACCACCTCAAACTATGTAAGGACGTAACAAGGACGAACGATGTGCAGCTTACACCCATGTGCTTCTTTGTCAGCATGTCAATTTACACTCGCGTTGTCTCGTGTGCTGCGCGTGGATCGCCTTTCCTCGCTTCTCAATTTTTAACCGTCGCTTGTAAGCTCTCG
>JALZKK010000134.1 GCA_030859285.1 Acidobacteriota bacterium
AGCGCGTGCTGTCGGGCGAGCCGGCGGCGTGGATGATCGCCAGACGTTTCTGCTCCCACAACGGCTTGAAGCCGGCAAGCGACGGATGCAAGCCAAAGAAGCCGTCGAGATCGATGGCAGTCTCGCCGTTGGTCCCCTTGCCCGGCTGCGCGATGGCGATGTTCGGGCGGTATTCGTAATAACGCTTCTCGCCGTGTGGCACGACCATGTTGAGGCCATCGACCGCACCGCGCTGGAAAATTGCGATCAAAGTTTTCCGGCGTCCGCCCGCCACGCGGCTACGCTCTTGCGCCATCACCGCGCGTTGCAAAAACGAGGGCGTCATTCCGGCCAATCCCACGCTCGCCAGAGCGATGCCGCCCGACTTCAAAAAGAATCTCCGATTCATCGACATGATTACTTTATCCTTTCAACGGCAACGAACAATGTGCTGAAAAACATTCCGGCTCGTCACTTATCACCCGTCATTCGTCACTGTCTTTGAAACTCCGGCGAGCCGAGAATCAAAGCGGCCACGCGCGCGACTTCCGAATTGACCGGCGTTTGATTCATCTCCATCATCCCGCGCCGGCCTCTGCGTCGCTCGCGCCTGTTCATCATCGCGTCGTCCGCGTCGTCGGCCATCTCGTCGGCAGTCGTAACAGCCGGAGCAGTCGGCGTGGCAGCCGCTTCGTTCAGTTGCTTCAACAGAGACTCTTTCGTCTTCGGCGAGATGTCGCCTTGCAGGATCACGCCCGCGAATTGATCGACGAGGCGCGACTTGTCCGGCGCGCTCCCGTTTGCATAGCGCGTGAGATCGACGCGCGTTCCCGGAACGCGATTAGCCGCAAGTGCCAACGCGAAGTTGAGGCGTTCGAGCAACGCGCCGGTGTTGACCCAATGCTCTGCCGTGTCAGGATAGCCGGTCGGCGCTTGGTACAAATAGAGCGGCTCGCCCATCTTCGCGATCCACTGGTGCAGCGCGGGGCCGCCGTTGGTTTCCGCGCCGAGCGCGCGCAATGCGCTGGCCGCGACTTCAAACGGCGTCTTGATCTTTTGGCGATAATTCTCCGGCGCGTTGAACTCCGGCGAGGCGAAGACGGCACGCAAAGTCTCGCGGATGTCGCCGTCGGACTTCGTGAAGGCCACCGCGATGCGTTCGACCAGTGCGGGTGTCGGATTGTCCGTCACGAAACGGCGCGCGAGTTTGGTCGCGATGAACTTCGCGGTCGCAGGATGGCGCGCGAGAATGTCTAAGACCATCAAGCCGTCTTTGACACCGCCGCCCGCCGGAATCTTGTGGCCGAGAACGATCTTTTCTCCGTCGTCGTGCAGGCGCGGATTGAAATAAAAACTGCCGGCTTTGCTGGCATTGCCGAGACCCATCGCGCTGACAAAGCCGCGCGGATCAAAGATCGTCCAGCCCGTGAAGCACCGCGCGACTTCCTGCACATCCTTCTGCGTGTAGCCGCCATCGACACCGAGCGTGTGCAATTCCATCAACTCGCGCGCGTAGTTTTCATTGATCCCCCGCGCGCGGCGTTGCTGTTGCGGACGCCCCTGTTGCGGCATGTTCATCTGATCATCATCTGGCTGTCCTGCGCGCTGCATCTCACGTCCGCCGCCGAATAAGCCGCCCAATTCTCTGGCGCGCATTCCGCCGCGCTTCATCCGGCGCGGATTATTCATTTGTCCATCGCCGCCGCGCTGACGCATTCCGCCTTGCACGGCATTCGGGCTGACGCTCTGGAAGTTGTCGAGATAAAAAAGCATCGCCGGGCTTTCAGCGGTCGCCTGCAAGAGATCGCGAAACTTGCCGAGCGTGTGCGGGCGAATCGCGTCGCGATCATATGAAACTAAGAGCCAACGATCCGCGCCTTTGCCCGCGAAGACGTTGAAGTGATTGGTCCAGAAATCAACTAATACTTCCTGCAACTGTCGCTCGCTGTAAGCCGCGCGCAAAATACGCGCCGCCTGTAAGTCTTGCATCAGACGTTGCGGCGGCAGCAGATTATTCTCGACGTAATAACGGCGAATCGCCTCGCGGTATTCCGGTCGCATGGCGTTTTGCTGCGCCGCCGGCTCGCCCGCGCTCTTCTCTTTCGCGGCATCCGCGCTCATCGCTGCGCCATCCCGCTCCATCGCGTTCGGCTGCTGTGGCGCGTTATTGCCCTTCACTCGATTCTCGCGCAACTCCGCGAGATCGGCGGGCAAGTCGCCACGCCGTTGCAATTGACGCAGCAACGCGCCGGGCTGCGGGTATTTCGCGTACAGTTCGGCAGTCGTCATCCCCATCGCCGGCAGAGCGCGCACTTTCGCTGCGGCCATTTCATCGGCGATCTTTTCCGGGAAAAGCTGCTGCTCGATGTAACGCTCAAGGCCGAGCTTTCGCACGCGCTCCACGTCGCCGGGCCGCGCCCCAAAGCCGAGCCGGTTCAGGACGTGCAGGATGCGTTGCTCTTCCGAGAGCTGCCGAGCCTTCACCGCCTGTTGTTGCGTCTGCGCGCTCGCGCCCGGCACGACCGACACACCGGCGAGCAAAGCGAGAGCCAGC
>JALZKK010000149.1 GCA_030859285.1 Acidobacteriota bacterium
CGCAGTTTGTGTTGGAGCGATTGGCGGTGCATTCCCAGCATCGCCGCCGCGCGCGTGACATTGCCGCCCGTCTCTTCGAGACAGCGCGTGATGTAACGCCGCTCAAACTCGCGCCGGTCAGTTCGCAGATCGGCAGTGAAAGGAACGGACAAATTACTCTCGCCGTTCTCCGGCGCAGAAGTTGTCGTCGCCTGAGACTGCGCGGCAGGCTGGCCCGTTATCTCTGGCGGCAGATCGCGTGCTGTCAACTCATCGCCTTCAGCCAGAATCAACGCGCGCTCGATGGTGTTGCGTAGTTCGCGGACATTGCCCGGCCAGTCGTATTCGAGCAGGCGGCGCAAGGCGGAGGGTGCGAGCTTGCGCGCGAGCAGCTTATATTTTTCGGTGGTTTGTCGGGCGAATAACTCTGCCAGTTGCAGAATATCTTCGCGCCGCTCACGCAACGGCGCGACTTCGATGGTCACGACGCGCAGACGATAAAAAAGATCGGCACGAAAATTTCCGTTCGTGATGTCTTGCTCTAAAGGACGGTGCGTCGCGCTGACGATCCGCACGTCAACCGGAATCGAGTCTGCGCCGCCGAGCCGTTCGATCCGCCGTTCTTCCAACGCGCGCAATAGCTTCGCTTGGACGGTCGCGCTCATGTCGCCGATCTCGTCGAGAAAGAGCGTGCCGCCATCGGCCTGCTCGAACTTTCCGCGGCGCCGCTGCGCCGCGCCGGTGAACGCTCCTTTCTCGTGGCCGAATAATTCTGACTCGATCAACTCCGCAGGCAACGCGGCGCAGTTGACGGCGACAAAATTCCCTTTCCGCCGCGCCGCGCTGCGCGTGTGCAGTTCGCGCGCCACCAACTCTTTGCCCGTCCCGGACTCGCCGCGAACCAACACGGTCGCGTCCGTCTCCGCCACTTTCTCGATCAGCGAACGCACGCGCCGCATCGCTTCCGAATCGCCGACGAGCGTGCCGTGTGTTCCCTCGCCCGCCGCGAGGCGTTCATGCAAGGCGCGATTCTCGCGGCGCAGGCGCACATTCTCCAGTGCGTTCTTGACCACCAGACGCAGTTCATCAACCTCGAAAGGTTTCGCCAGATAATCGTAAGCGCCGGACTTGAGCGCCTCGACCGCCGTCCGCTCCGAGCCGTGCGCCGTGATCATGATCACAAGCGGCGTCTCGCCCTGTCCGCCCTGCAACTCACGCAAAAAATCCAGCCCGCTCTGACCGGGCAAATTCACGTCGAGCAGCAGCAGATCAGCTTGCCGCGCGCTCATCTTCAGCCGGGCTTCGTTCGTCGCCGCCGCCTCTTCAATCTCGTAATTGAAACTGCTGAGCGCGCGCCGCATTCCGTAGCGTGCCGCTTCTTCGTCGTCGATGATGAGCAGTCGAAAAGTGTCCGCCGATTTTTCTTCCATTGCCATATTCAACTCACGCGCGCGCTGTCGAATGGCACACGCAACTCGAATTTTGCGCCTTGTCCTTCCTCGTAGGGGACCAGTTGTGCTTGCCCGCCGATCTCTTCCATGCGCTTTCGCACGATAGCGAGTCCCAGTCCAGTCCCGCGTTGCTTCGTGGTATAGAACGGCTCCCAGATACGCCGGTGCAGAGCAAGCGGCACGCCCTGACCGCTGTCCAAGACGGTGAATTTCAGATGCGTACTTTCCCGCGTGACTTCGATCAAGATGCGCCCGCCCGCCGGTGTCGCTTGCAGAGCGTTGTGCAGCAGATTCGTTAGCGCGTCGCGCACCGCCGCCGCTTGTGTGCCGCTAAACGCTTCGCGAGCGTCGGCGCGGAGATCAATTTCGATGCCTCGCACTTGCGCGTCCGAATGAAAAAGACTGACGAGGGCGCGCGCCATTTCATCCGCGCTCACCGACGGCCCGCCATTCGCCGGAGCATAGCGCGCGAAGTTAAGCAATTGCGAGACGCTGCGGCTCAAACGCTCGGTCTCGCCGACAATCAAATCGAGATCGCGCGTGTACTCATCCGCCAGCCGCTCGTCTTCGCGCATTACTTGAGCGATAGACTTGATCGCGGAGAGCGGATTCTTCACTTCATGCGCGACGGTCGCGGCCATCTGCCCCAACTCGGCCAGACGCTCGCCTTGCGCGAGCCGCCGTTCGAGCTTGATATTCTCTTCCACCAACCGGCAATCCTCAATCGCAATTGCCACCTGCCCCGCCAGCACTTCCAACACGGCGCGCACGTCCGGCGTCAGCACTTCGCGTGCGGCATCAACTAAGAGGAGGCCAACCACGTTCTCTTCGCGGCGCAACGCATAAGCCAACTCAAAGCCGTGCTGACGCAACAGCGTCGAATTTTCAACAACTCCGCCGGCGTTGACGACAGCTTCATGCATCGCCTGTTCTTTCCACGCTTCCGCAGTTCCGCGAGCTTCCTCATCTTCGTCGTTATCGGACGGAAGTTCCGCTCCACCGGCATAAATGCAAACTCGGCGCAAGCCCAACTCCTGCGCCGTGCGCTCTTCGATGAAACTCAACAACTCCGGCAGATGTTTGAAGCGACCGGCTTGCGCGCCGATCCGTGTTACCAATTCGCGGTACAGCGCGGCTTCGCGCGCAAACAATTTTTGAAAACGTTTGTCGAGCCAGCGGCGCAACGGGGCGGCCAGCAATACGAAACCCAAGATCAACAGCGTCTCGACCACGCCCGGACGCAGTTGATAACGTGCCGTTAACCATCCTTCCAACGTGCGAATGCCGTAGAGATAAACCACCAACACAACCGCTGCGAACGAAGCGACGACGAGGCTCTCACGAATTAGTAGCGCGAGATAGCGATACCGATAAATGTGATAAGCGATCAACGCTGTCGGCAACAGCGAGCCGAGATTAGCCAGCGTGACGAGATAACTTTCGAGCGTCGTGCCGCGCCCGACGCCCAGCACGTGAACGGCTAAGAGCAGTCCCGCAATCGCGATGAATGACGCGGCCAACGTCCGCATCAAACGCCGCTCGCCCGTCTCGCGCGAACGCCGCGCGATCAGCCAGTCGGTCGCCGCCACCAGTCCCAGCACGTACACCGCCCACAAGCCGAACGGCAACACGAAGGCCGACAATTTCGAGAGCATCGGCGCGTATTCGCCGCGCCACAACGGAGGCACAGACACGACGAGAAACAACACCGGGATGTAAGACATCCACACGCGCGCCCGCTCGAATTTCGTCAATCCTCGCCCGCACGATTCAGCCCACAAATGCAAATGGACGTGCAGCAAAAACGAGTAAGAGAAAGTGATACTGACGACCGCAATCGTGTCGGCCACACGCAGCAGCATTAACCAACGCTGCGGCTCCAGCGGTAACACGCTATGCAACGTCAACAATAAATTGCTCGTGTGCCATAGCCCAATACTGATCGCCAGCACCATCAACACGCGCTCTTGCGCCGCCAGCACGCTTCGTTGCCTTGCCAACAACACGCTCATCCACAGCGGCAGCACCGCACCCATGCTGTAACCGACAAGTTGGAGAACTTCGAGGAGGGACATGGCGAAAGCAGTGATGTGTGACAAGTGACGGGTGACGAGCAAGTAGACAGTTTTTGTCTTTTACTCATCACCCGTCACTTGTCACTTGTCACTGTTGTAAAGTTGCGCTCGCCCCGTTTGAAGGGACGAGGATGATCTCGGTGCGCCGGTTTTTGGCGCGACCGGCGGGGGTGGAGTTGGAAGCGACGGGGCTATCTGGTCCCATGCCGTTGGCTTGCAGGCGCGCGCCATCGAGTCCTGCCGCGACAAGACGCGAGGACAGAGATTCGGCGCGATCTTGCGCGAGTTTGCGGAGTTGCAGCTCGTCGCCGCGACTGTCGGTGAAGACCTCGATCACGATCTGGTAATCGGGATTGTTTGCCAACAGCGCGGCCAGCGGTTCGATCATCGCGGCGGCTCGTGGCGACACGTCAGCCGCGCGTGCGCCGGTCCAGAAATTATCCGGCAAGGTCAGCGCGAGGCCGCGTGTAGTCTCGCGCACTGCGCCGTAGCGCGCGAGGCTCGAGCGCAGGGCGCTGACCGCGGCGGCTTGCGCGGCGGCGCGCTGTTCGGCGGTGCGGCGCGCATCCTCCGCTTGCCGCTCGCCTTCCATCCGCGCCAATTTCAGCCGCGCAGTGTCGGACTCCGCGCGGACTTCTTGCAACTCTTCGCGGACGCGCGCCAATTC
>JALZKK010000162.1 GCA_030859285.1 Acidobacteriota bacterium
TTGGCCCGCGCCCATGCGAGCGGCGCGTGCGCCCGAATGCCACAGTCCACGCTGATCACGAGCGCGTAGCCTTCCGTCCGCGCGCGCTCCAACACGTCTTGCCGGATACCATAACCTTCGGTGAAACGATGCGGCACGTGAAATCCGGTCTCGGCTCCCAACAACTGCAACGCGCGGCGCAAGACGACTGTGCCGGTGGTTCCATCCACATCGTAATCGCCGTAAATTAAAATTCGCTCGCCCGCATTGATAGCGCGCAGCACACGCCCGATTGCATCGCTCATGCCGAGCATCAACGCCGGATCATGCAACTGCTCAAGCGACGGCGACAGCAACTCTTGCGCTTCCGCTTCAGACTCAATCCCACGCGCCAACAGCAATCCCGCGAGCAGCGGCGAGACATCCAGCGTCTGTGCGAACGAAGCCGCCCGCGCCTCGTCGTAGCCGCGCACCTGCCAACGTTTTGCGATACCAGTTCTCACTTCAAGTCCAAAGTCCAATGTCCAATGTCCAAGAATCGTTTTCTGACTTTGGACTTTGGACTTTGGACTCTCATTCAGCGAACCAGCCGTTCGGATCGAGCAGTTTGACGCCGACTCGCTGCTGCCCGTCGGTCTCGTCGGTCCAGATGCCGTTGACTTCCGCTTCGAGGGCGTGGCCGAACGGCGGCGTCAAGCGCACAGTCGCGCCCATCGCGACCGACGCCTCGGTGATCAACGTCGCGCCGCCGCGGCTGACGCGCACGGCTTCGGCACGCGTCTGAAAAGGCTCGCCGGCTGGAGTTTGTCCCTCCAACTCGACGGGGAAATTGACCGGGACGCGCGGGCTGCGCGGACGCTGCGAAGGCACGCCCTCAGCGCTCTGGCTTATTTCATCATTCATCGGGATTCCAAGCCCTCCATGTTCAATAAACTATCATCCTTGATGGCGAGGCAGGGCATCAACGAGTTTAACCGAAGCGGCAGCGAAAGCAAGAATGAAGGATGAAGGAAAAGCTCAAGGTCGTCTGTCTTCATTCCGCCTTTATCCTTTATCCTTGCTTTTACAGTGGCGAGATTTTGCCGAGCGACAGCAGCAGCAAGAGGGCGCAGCCGACAATCAGGCGATAGCCGATGAAGATGCCGGTCGAGTGCGTGCGGAGAAAGCGCAGCAGGAACCAGATCGAGGCGTAGCCGACGACGCCGGCAACAATAGTGGCGACGACGAGCGGCACGCCGCTCTCGGAGGGTAATTTTTCGAGAGCTTCTCTCAACTCCAACAGTCCGCTGGCAAAGATGGCCGGGATCGACAGGAGGAACGAGAAGCGCGCGGCGGTCTCTCTCGTCTGGCCGGCGAAGAGTCCGCCCATTATCGTCGAACCGCTGCGGCTCGCGCCCGGAAGCAAGGCCAACACTTGCGCGCCGCCGACCGCCAGCGCGTCGAACAAACGCAAGTCCGACATCTTGCGCTGCCGCGTCCCCACCTTCTCCGCCAATGCCAGCAAGAGCGCGATTACGATCATCATCGTCGCGATGAGCCACAAATTCTTAGTGTCCGTTCCCTCGATCTGTTCCTTGAACATTAAACCGATGATCGCAATCGGCAGCGAGCCGATGATGATCAGCCAACCGAGACGCGAATCATCCGACAAGCTCAAACGCCGTCTGACAATCGAGCCATCGGCGGCGCGCGTCTCTCCCGCCTGCCCACGACGACTGAGCAATCCGAAATGATCGACGACGAAAGCGCGGCTGATCGCCCAGATGTCCGGCGCGAAATAGACGAGGACGGCGACCAGCGTGCCAAGCTGGATCACTGCGATAGTTGCCGTCGTCTGCTCCGCACGCAACGCCGGCGCGGCCTCCCCGTAAAGTCCCAGCGCGCGGCTCGCGAAAATGAGGTGCGCGGTCGAGCTAACCGGAATGAACTCCGTCAAGCCTTGCACAATACCAATGATGATCGCTTGCAGAATAGACATGAGATGGATTTTCGATTTTTGATTGACAGAGTTTTTCGATTTTTGATTTGCGATTCGGAAAGCCAATCTCAGATTTGAGATTTGAAATTTCAGATATCCTGATCCGGATTGAAGACGCACACTTGCCTTCAATCAAAAATCAAAAATCGAAACTTCCCTTCACTGTCGGTACGCGCTGCGCGCCATCAGACGGTCGTAGAGCGCGGCGGGCAGGTACGTGCCGAAGCGCGCGAGCGCGGCCAGTTGCCACGGAAAAGCGTAGGTGCGGCGGCGCGTTTCGATGGCACGGACGATCAGTTGCGCCGCACGCTCAACTGTCAATAAATATGGCATTCGCTGGTTGCGCCCGCGCGTCATCGGCGTGTCGATGAAGCCGGGATGAATCGTCGTCACGTTGACGCCGCTGCTCTGCAATTCCGTGCGGAGACTCTCGAAGAAAGCGGAGAGTGCGGCCTTGCTCGCACAGTACGCGCCGGAGCCGGGCAAGCCGCGATACGCGGCGAGGCTTGAGATGGCGACTAAATGGCCGCTGCCCCGCTTCAACATTTTCGGCAAGACCGCCGTTACACAGTTGACCGCGCCGTTGACGTTCACACTTAACACATCCGCCACCACTTGCGCGTTCAACTCCCGCGCGGGCGTCGGCTCGCCGATCCCGGCGTTCGCGATCAGCACGTCGATTGATCCCAATCCCTCTTCGACTCGCATCACCGCAACCCGCACCCCTTCCGCGTCCCGCACGTCCGCCGAAACCGCCTGCGTGCGCCCACCTGCCTTTTCGATCTCGCCCGCCACATCCTGCAACGCTTCCGCCCGCCGCGCCAACAAGCCAAGCGCTGCGCCCCGCCGCGCCAACTCCGACGCCAACGCACGACCAATTCCGCTCGACGCGCCGGTGATGAGAACTACTTTGTGGGACCAGTCAAACATAAAAGTAAGCAGGAGGCAGAAGGCAGAAGGAAAGCATGTCATTTCATGCTGGGGTAGTGGAGAAATCAGGTGGGGCGCAGCGAGAGGTTGTAACGATGAATGAACAATCGTAAGC
>JALZKK010000173.1 GCA_030859285.1 Acidobacteriota bacterium
GTATAAAACTTTGTCGTCGTAGAGCGGGCGAAACGGTGAACCGGGCGGCGCGATTTCGTCGCGGTATCTGCGATCAAACCACGCCGTTCGAGGTCTGTTCTCGTGCGTGAAAACTTGCAGCACGCCTTCGAGCGCCAGCGCGCCACTCGAGTCAATCTTCGTGATCTTCCCTTTGGCGATCTCGCTTGACACGACGTAGCCGTAAAGCAGATTCGGCACGTTGTATTCGGCGGCGTACTTCGCTTCGCCCGTCACTTTCGCACGCCCGTCAACGCGGCTGGTCGGTTGTCCGATGTAGTTGGTTGCGGTTGCCATAAAATCCCCTTCGTTGGAAAGCTCTAAGTGAGTAGCCAAAAGTCTTTGCAAAAAAGATTGCTCGAACATCAACAAATACGGGCGGAAAAGCCCTGTTTGTTGATTCATAATTCCCAAAACTTTTGGTAGTGGGCTAGTTTGAAAATAAACGCCAGCTTTTACCGGCCTCACAATTTCAAACTAGCCCACTACCAAACTTTTGGCTACTCACTTAGATGAAAAGCTACCGGTCTAGCAAATGCGACCGCTGACGAACGGCCAGCGTGTTGGCTCGCCGTTCGCCAAAGGAAGGTGTCGTTAAGCCGGAACTTTTCTCGCCGTTTCGCGCTCCCAATTGCGATGCTCGGCGATGGCTTTAATGAAGTTCTCCGCCGCATCGTTGGCACCGTTGTGGCTTAGGATAACGGCCTTGTCTTTTTCGGCTTTGCCTGCAAAAGTATTGGCGATGAAATCAACACCTTCGCCGACAGCCGCGATTGCTTTGCAATGCTTGAAAGCCTCGTTGACGAAATGAATCGCGTCCATTTCTTCCTTGAGCGCGGCAACGCTTTGCTGACCACCCGGAATGAACACCGCGTCGAACAACACGGAAGCCGTCGTCAGGAAAGTCTTATCAACTTTTACTTCTGTGCCGTTGGCGGTTTTGATTTTGCCGTTTTTCGGGGCGACGACTTTCACCATTGCGCCTTCAGCTTCCAGAGATTTTTTCATCGCGTCGAGCGCGTCGCCGTCCACACCGTCCGCCGCAAGAAACGCGACTTGACGAGATTTAATCGTGTCTTTGACCGTGTTCGCCATACTCAACGCGGCGGATTTTTCCACCGAAGATTTTACTTTCGTCGGCTGCACCGAATTCGGGTCGGTGTCCGCGCCGTAGGAACGGTTAAGCGGTTCTTCCGGTTTTGCGGGAACTTCCAAACCCAAACCGTCGGCGACTCGTTTTGCTAAAGTTGCGTCAACCTGTGTCAAAATTCCGACCATTCTTTCTCGAATCGCCACTGTTTCGACGTTGCCGAGTTCAAACTGAAACGCCTTGACGAGATGGTTTTTTTCCGCATCCGATTGGCTGTTCCAGAACAGCGTCGCTTGACTGAAATGGTCGCGGAAACTTTCGCTGCGGGCGCGGACTTTTTTCGCGTCAACACGCTCTTCATAAGTGTGAAAACCGCCCTCGCTCATCTTCGCTTGAAACGGACAGCCGCCGCCCAAACTGTTCGGGTCGTAACTGACTTTTCCTTTGTTAATCGTCTGCCGCATATGCGCGTCGCGTTGATTATTGTGGACGGGCGCAACGGAACGATTAATCGGGATTTCATGAAAATTCGGACTGCCCAAGCGGGACAATTGCGTGTCTGTGTAGGAAAACAAACGCCCTTGCAGAAGCGGGTCGTTCGTAAAATCAATGCCGGGAACGATGTGTCCGGGATGAAACGCGGCTTGTTCGGTTTCGGCGAAAAAATTGTCGGGGTTGCGATTCAAAACCATCTTGCCGATTCTTTGAACCGGAACGAGTTCTTCGGGGATGATTTTTGTCGCGTCGAGCAAATCGAATTCATACTTATGCTCGTCTTCTTCGGGAACAATCTGCACGCCGAATTCCCATTCGGGAAACGCGCCCGCTTCGATTGATTCCCACAAATCACGCCGGTGAAAATCGGGGTCTTTGCCAGAAATTTTCTGCGCTTCGTCCCATAAAACCGAGTGAACGCCGAGTACTGGTTTCCAATGAAATTTGACGAAATGCGCTTTGCCTTCATCGTTGACAAAGCGGAAAGTGTGAACGCCGAAACCTTCCATCATTCGCAAACTGCGCGGAATTGCACGGTCGCTCATCGCCCACATAATGACGTGCATTGATTCGGGCATCAACGAGATAAAATCCCAAAAAGTGTCGTGCGCCGCCGCCGCTTGCGGGATTTCGTTGTGCGGTTCGGGCTTGACGGCGTGAACGAGGTCGGGAAATTTCACCGCGTCTTGAATAAAAAAGACGGGCATATTATTTCCCACCAAATCGTAATTGCCTTCTTCCGTATAAAATTTGACAGCGAAACCGCGCACGTCACGCGGCAAATCGGTCGAGCCGCGAAATCCGACGACGGTGGAAAATCGCGCAAAGACGGGTGTTTTCACGTTCGGGTCTTGGAGAAATTGCGCCTTCGTATATTTCGCCATTGATTCATAAACCTGAAAATAACCGTGCGCCGCCGAGCCGCGCGCGTGGACGATGCGTTCGGGAATACGTTCGTGGTCGAAGTGCGTGATTTTCTCGCGCAGAATGAAATCTTCCAAAAGCGACGCGCCGCGCTCGCCCGCTTTCAAGGAGTTTTGGTTGTCGTTGATGCGAACGCCGTGATTGGTCGTCAAGAATTGGTCTGTTCCGTCCGAGCGGTTCATTTCCAAATCTTTTGACTTGGCATCGCCGTTCTCGTGCTTGTTCGCTTTGTTCTTCTTCATCGGTTTAGGGTTGGGACTCATTTTTTTCCTCCAATCAATGTTTTGAAGTTATGGTTGTTTAGGCCGCGCCCGCGCTGTATGTTTTGGCAGCGCCAGTCCCGCTCGTTGTGGCGAGAATCAGGCGTGTCGTTTCCTGTGGAACATCCCACATCGGAAAGTGTCCACAGTTCTCGAACCAGTGCAGGCGCGCGTCGGGAAACAATTCTAGCGCCCGCCGTGCTTGGCTCGGAAAACACACACGGTCGCGGCGTCCCCATCCGATCACGAGCGGATGTTTAATCGAACCTGGCGGCGCACCTTTCTGCTCTTCGCCGTAAGCCAAGTTGTATAACAGTTCGTCGAAGGACGGTGACTGAGCAAACGTCCGCATCTCGTCGAGCGCGACTGTGGGCGACAACCTCCACGGGCGCGCTGAAAATTGCGCGAACAGAATCGAACGGCTGAGGACGTTGCGGGTTAATTGCGGCATCACGGGTTGCAACAGGCGGACGAGTTTGATTGATAAATTGACCGAATGATAAAAGAAAGGAATCTGCCAGCCTTGCCAGAAGCCGCCGGGATCGAGCGAAACCACGCCGCCCAAGACGTTGCCGCGCCGTGCGAGTTCCAAGACGAGTCGCGCACCCATGCTACTTCCGATTGCATCAACCTCTGTGAGATTGTTTCGATGGACAAACTCCGTCACCGCGTCGGCGAGCGTGCGGATTGAAACTTCGCCGTCGAGCGGTGGCGTGTCGCCGAAGCCGGGCAGATCAACCGCGATCACTTCACTCGTCGCGGCGAGCGGGTCGAGAATCGTCTGCCACGAACGCCAACTCCCGCCGATGCCGTGAATGAGCAGCAGCGGTTTGCCTTGGCCCCGTCGAACGTAGTTCATCGCAATTGTCCTTACTGCCTCACAAAATTTTCTTCTCGGCAATCGGCTGCGGCGTTCCCGCCGCGGCTTGCTTCAAGGCGCGAGGAATGGCGCGCTTCGCCAATTCGATCTTGAAAGTGTTGTGGCCGAAGCCTCGCGCCTCGCGCAAGATAAACTCGGCGACTTTTTGAAAGTTATGGCGGGTTACAGTTTGACCCTGCAACATCGCTTCGGCTTCCACGTCGCGCCATGGCTCGTGCGCGACTCCGCCCAGAGCGAGACGCGCTTCGGTGATCGTGTCTCCATCCATCTCCAGCGCGGCGGCAACCGAATCACTCTCATCGGTTTGATTGAATGCTTCGTCCGGGTGAGCGAGCGCCTGACCGTCCTTGAGTTCGGCGACCGTGAACTGTAAGTCGTCGCCTCACTTCGGGAAGTTGACGAAGATGCGTCCCTGTTGCGAGACCGTGACGCTGGTCAGCATCGCATCATGAAAGTAGGCGACCCGGCTCCAACTCGTCGACGGTCACGTCGGTCGGCGGCTTCTGCGCCTGAACGGACGGCAATAATGCCTGTTGTTGACGACTGCTGGACATAAATTATTCCTCCTCATGACATGGCGACGGCGCGCGCGGATGACCTCGCTTCAGCCGCCCGCGCGTCGGATTGTGACTCGTGATTACTCGCTCGTTTACCAACTCAGTCTGGACATCAAGCATCAAGATTTCAACACAATTTTGCTGCAATTGTCTTCAAAACGCGGCGGGACGCGACGAAACTCCGTCATGCGGTTTCAGCACGATCGTAATGCAGTTGTCTTGCTTGTTCTTGAACGCGAATTCAAGTCCTGTGTTAAGCTCAACTTTATCCATTTTTAGAGTGTCATTGCCCGGGCGCGGCGGTAATTGGAGTCGATCCGCCCGCCAGTGCGTGACCGGCGGGGACGGAAAAAATTAGAGACCGCGAAGCAAATTTCGTGTATCATCTCGCCCGTCAAATTCAACTCTTGGCCTATCTATCCAGCGGGCGGCGGCGCGAACGGGACAGCATCCGGTAATTCTCGCCCCTTCGTATATTCGCCGAAATTCAGACAATGAGACGCGAAACCCAAGCTGGCGCTTACTACGCAGCGGACTTGCTCTTGCGTCTTTGCAAATAAATAACCCTACAGCAATCTGCAAAGCGGGGTTTGTGAAGGTGATGAACTTTTCGCGACCATCTGCGGGGAGCGAGAACCATCATTTCAACTGAATCGCCTTGCTTGGTAAACGAGGCGTAGATTCAAATTACAGGAGGAAACGAGTGATGCAGAAAATGAAAATGATTGCGATGGCGATCTGCTTGCTGGGAGTTTTCGCTGTCGCCGTCCCGGCGCAAGACACGACGGCTACCCCGGCACCGGACACGATGGCTAACCAAGACATGGCGGCGAAGAAGTCGCTCTACGACCGCCTCGGCGGGCTGGACGCGATCACGGCTGTCATCGACGAGTTCATCGCGCGCGTCGTGGCCGATGATCGCATCAACAAGAAATTCGCCAAGAGCGATCCAAAGCGCTTGCGGCTGCACCTGATCGAGCAAGTCTGCGCTGCGACGGGCGGGCCGTGTGTCTATACGGGACTGAGCATGAAGCAGTCGCACAAGAACATGAAAGTCACCGAGGGCGAGTTCAACGCGCTGATCGAGGATTTGAGCGGGGCGCTGGACAAGTTCAACGTCGGAGCGACAGAGAAGAATGAGTTGTTGACCGCGCTGGCCGGGATGAAGGGCGACATCGTCGAAGTCAACTCTCCGGATACCGGAGCAGCTCTGCCGGCGGATTTCAAACCAGCCAAACCTGCCAGCGAGAAGGAATTACAGGAAGGCCCGAAGATGAAGCAGCCCGGTATGATGAAGGACAAGAAACCAGCGACAGACAACAAGATGTAAGCGGGACGCACCGGCGTCCGCAGCGACATCAAACAAAAAGGCTCCCAGTTGAATTCAACTGAGAGCCTTTTTCTTGTGTGTTGCTGCTGGAGCCTTTTACTGGTTCAAGTTTTCGGGCGCAGGCGTCGGCGTCGGAGCATCGCCGCGCCGCTTCAGCTTCGGCGGCTCGTTGGTCTTCTGCTCGGACGGTTGCCCGTCGGTCGTGCTGTCCGGCGCTGGCTGGCGGCGTTTCAATGTCGGGCGTTGCGGCCCCCCATCCTCGCCGCCGGCGATATTGCCTGCCGTCGAGGCTTTGGCGTTCGAGAGCCGGAGCAGACGCGCCTTGACGCGCTGGAATTCGGAGGTGCTGACGACGTATTCCTCGCGTTCGGGGAAGCGTGCGGCGAGCGCGCGCGAGGCTTCCAGACGGTCGAGCGACTGGGGATGCGTAGAGAAAGTCTTGGCGAGAAAGCCGGGCTTCTTTTTGTTTTGCGAAGCCAGCTTCTCGAACATCGTTCCCATCGCGCCCGGATCATAGCCGGCAGCCCACATGTACTGAACACCCAACAGGTCAGCCTCGCGTTCGGCGTCGCGCGAAAACTTCGAGAAGCCGGCGGCCAGACCCAGCCCGGCGGTGTTCTGCAAGATCGCGCCCGGAATGCCGCCGAGGAAGATTGAGCCGGCGATCAAACCGATCTGCGCGAAAGTGCCTTTGGCCTGCGTCTCCATCGCGTGCCGCGCGGTGACGTGCGCGATCTCGTGAGCCATCACGCCCGCGACTTCAGCTTCGTTATCGGCGGCCAGCACCAGTCCTTTGTTGACGTAAAAGAAACCGCCGGGCAGGGCGAAGGCGTTGACTTCATCTGAGTCGATGACTTTGATCGTGAAGGGAATCTTGGCGTCCGAGTGCAGCACGACGTTTTGGCCGACGCGGTTGACGTATTCGGTGATCACGGGATCATCGACGAACTTCACCTGCCGATCGATCTCAGCGGCCACCTGCTGGCCGAGCCGCACTTCTTTCTCCAATGAGCCGCTCATCTTCGCCCACAGGCCGGTGTTGATCTTGCGTTTGCCGATCAAGCGCGGGTCTTCTTTATCCGAAAGCGGTTTGGCGGGCAGCGAAGCGGTCTGCTCCGGCTGATTCTTCTGGTCCTTCTCTTGCTTCTCGATCTTCTCGCCAGCAGCCTGCTGCTTCTGTTCTTGCGGGCGCGGCGCGGCGGAGACGGCCATTAGCGAACCTGAGAGCAGTCCGGCGGTTAGCGTCAGCGCGGTGATGCTGCGTGTCAATTGATTGAACATGGTGGAAATCTCCGAAACTCTGGAAACGCCTGTGGTCGCCGGGGAGAGTTGCTCATCTGCTCGCCCGCTTCCCGGACTGACCGAGACCGCAGCTATCGTCTGCGGCGAAAATTTTGGCAAAGAGTCGCACTGTCAAATCGCCGAAACACGGACGGCCAAGACTCCGATGGCGGATCACTTTCGGCGGCGCGTGAATTCTTTGATGCGCCGTCCCGCGCCGGTGGTTGCGCCCGCGAAAAAGGGCTGTTCAGTCGATTGGCGGGTCGCGCTTGGCCTGCCTTGATGAAGTTGACGCGGGCATTATAACAGCAGTTGTGTGGCGAAAGTATAATTCTTGAAGCCAAAGTTCACGCATTGCGGTTACGAGGGGCGAGTCGAGCGCCAATCGTTGCCCCGCTGGCGCAAAACTTGATCATACAAATTCTCAAAAGCGGTAATCTGAGCTGGGAGCTGAAAATGCGTTAACACACGTCGCCGACCGGCTTGGCCCAGATGCGCCCGGTAGTCCGCATGACGAGCCAGTAGGTCTAACTTGTCGGCTAGAGCGTGCGGGTTTCGCCGGGGAACGACAAAGCCCGTCCGGCCATCAACCACATTCTCAGGTAAGCCGTCGGCGTCGGTACACACGACTGGGAGCGTCATGGCCTGCGCTTCCAAGACGGCGTTACAGAACCCCTCTGAGACGGCGGCGTGCAAAAGAACGTCGGCCCAGCGCATCTGGCTCCTCACTTCTGAGCGCGGCTGGACGCCCAGCAGTCGAACGACGTTCTCCAAGTTCAATTGTCGGATGGCGAAGGAGACCGCCTCGGAGTGTTCTCCGCTCCCGACGATCCGTAATTCGCAGCACACTCCCGCTTCGGCCAACAGTTTGACAGATTGAAGGGCGTATTCGTGGCCCTTCTTCCACACCAATCGGCCTACGCTGAGGACCCGCAGGGGGCGCTCAGGCGTCCCGACAACTCCGGCGAGTTCTTGTTCGCCGGGATCGAAAAATTCGGTGTCAATGGCCGGCGGGATGAGGACATGTGTTTTGTCCGGCGGGCAGCCGCGGCGTTGAGCGCGCCGCCGCAAGTCCTCTCCCAAGAGGTGCAGGGCGTCGGCGTTGTCCCACACTTCCCGGTAGAAGTCAGGAATCTCCAAGTGGCAGTAGTTCAGGTCGAAGCCGCGAAAACTTACCACGATGCCGCAGCCCAAAAATTCTTTCAGGTACGTTTTCTCGACGGCTAACGGGCCGAACTCAAAATGAATCAGTCTCGGCTTGAGAGAGATTAGCTCGGCGTCCGTGCTGAGCTGTCGGACGGCGCGAGCGCCAAACCGACGCCATCCCTGTTTTAAGTAATGCCACGCGGGTCGCGGGTCTCTTAAACTGTGTGCCAGCACCGTGGGCGACGCCAAGCCGGTCGGCCATCTCGTGTGTCTCCGCTTCGTGATATGCACACGTCGCCGGATGTTTGGCCGATGCTGTAAGTCCGGGAACCGGCACCACTCCTCCGGATCACTCTCATCGCACAAGACGTGTACATCCCACCCGCGATCCAGCAGGCCCAAAAACTTGCTGACGATGAACGTCTCGGAAAACTTCGGGAAGGCGTAGGTGACAAAAACGACGGATGGTGATTGATGAGCCAAGGGTGATCTACTCCGCCGCCGATAAAACGCGCCGGTAAAGGCTAACGAGTTGTTCGACCTGTTGGGCTAAGGTGAAAGAAGATTCGACCCGTTGCCGGCCCGCGCGGCCCATTCGGAAGCGTAACCCGGCGTCTTCCCGTAAGATTGCTAACGCTTCGGCCATGGCCTCCGGGTCCCGCGCCGGCACAAGCAAGCCTTCCACGCCGTCCGTCACCAGCTTCGGAATGCCACCGCAGTCGTTAGTCACAACCGGCAGGCCGCAGGCCATGGCTGCTAAGGCGGCGCAGGAAGTATTTTCTTGCAGGCTGGAGAGCAAGAACACATCTGACTGCTGGAGATGATTCCGAACTTCCCCGAGCGGCCAACCCTCATGAAGGCGAACGCGGTCGTCCAACTCCAAATCGCGAATCGTGTACAGGATGCGTTCCCGCTCATGCCAGTCGGCGTCGCCGCTACAGATAATATCAAAGCGCGCCGGTATCCCTTGGTCCGTCAGACGACGGATGGCAAGCAGCGCAAACTCGAACCCTCCTGCCCACATGCAGGGACCCGCCGTAATCACTCTAAATTCTTCGGAAGGCGGGGGGCCTTCTTCGAGCGGGCAAAAAAAAATGTGATCTACGGCAGGACGAATGACCCGAATTTTCGCTGGCTCAAGCCTCAACCCGAGCGCTTGCTGTCTAATAGTTTCCGAAGCGCAGTGTATCACCGACGCCCGCCGGAGGGCGGCGTGGAGGCTCTCACGGGTTGCTCCCAAATCAGAACCAGCCGCGTCGGCGTTAAACTCCTCGTAGTTGATCACCACCGGACGCCCCAAATCAAAAAGCGGCAGATAGTCTAGAACCGCCGAGACTCCGTTGAAATAGATTAAATCCCAGCGGCGTCCCGCCAGAGGCAGCAATCGGTACAAAGCCCTCAAGGATTCCAGATGGCTCCTGCCCTGACGCGCGTGAGAGACCAACAGGCGGAGGTCGCCGAGCGCGGTTGCCACCGCGCGAATCATCAGCCAGCCCAGACGAAACAAGCGAACGGAAAGCCAGTTATAACGCGGCTGGGCGGAAACCCACCGAAGTCTCGGATGTAGAAGCCAGTCCTCGTCCGGCCTCTTCCTACACGTAACCGATACGTCAATCCCGGTATCGGGTAGTTCTTTGATAGCTTGAGCTGCGAACGGATCGGACGGCCAAGAGGAAGTAACGACAAGGAGGGTAAATGTTAGGCTCCCCGGTAATGGATTTGACATCGGGCAAAATGAAATGTGTGGCGGAAGGGCCGAGCGCCGCCGCGCAAGGGGTGTCCGCCGGCCTCACCCTGTCCTGCCTGCAAGACAGCTACTCAGCTTTGCGGATCAGGAGGCGGTTCAATGCCTTCTCCAGCGGGTACACGTAAGTTCGCTCTATCTTGTCGGCACGCCAGCCGAACACGCGGTTGGTCAGGCGGCGCAAAGGCGCAATCAGGACGTGCCGGTGGTGTCTCAGGATAGCCAGTTGCTTGTCGTGCAGCCGCACATCCCACTTCTTCTGGAAGTGTTCGATGCTCGCTTGGTTCCAAGCCTCACTCCACCGGAGCATCAGGAACGGAACGTCGGACAGTGCTATCGGAGGTTCTGGGACAAGGTATGTGATAACGGAAGCGGGTTCGATATAAACCGTCCCCCCAGCCTGACGCACGGTCATGCCAACGTCGATGTGTTCGCGCGTGCTGAAAAGTTTTTCATCCAGCGGGCCAAGCTGCTCGAAGACATCTCTTTGCATCAGCATACAGTGGAACTCCACATAATCGGTCTGTTCCCTTTTCAAAGGAGCAGTCACCTCCGGCAGTCGTTTCCCTAGCAGGCGCATCTTCGCCATGAACTTTCGCTGCCCCTGCTCATCTTTAATTTCCACCGTCCCGCCCGCCATGTGAATGACTTGTGCGCTCAGTTCGCCTTCCAAGTAGAGGGGGCCGACCACCCAAGCGCCCGTTTCCTCAGCGCATTGAACAAGCGGTTCGAGCCAGCCCGGCGTCACCAGCACATCGTTATCAATAAAAACGACATACTTGCTTTTGACGTGGCGCAGTCCGATGTTACGCGCCTTGTTCGGCGGTAGGTAATGGTTCGTGCGGATGAGTTGAAAGCCCTTGCGCTGCGCCTCGGCTTGAAGATAGCGCTTGATTCGGGCGGGCGAACCGCCATCTACGTAAATCAGTGAGAAAGGGAACGTCGTGTGTTCGTAGATGCTCTCCAGAGAGCGTTCCGTGTAGCTGAAACGTTCCCGAGGAACGACGACGATGGTAACTTGTGGGTCTGCCATAAAGTCCTCTCAAGGATTGATGTTTAAGTTTCGATCTCGGGCCATGCGGGACTTCTTACGCCACAGGGCTTTGGTGAAAGCTCTGACCTCGCCGAGGTGCGAGTGCTTTCGCGACGCCGCGTGTTGCCGGTAATTGGCGACGATGTAAGCGAGCAAATCTCGCACGCGGTTCTCGTGGAAAAACGTCCTCGCTTCGTTCAAACGAAGCGCCGCCGATGACCAGTGAAGACACTCGCGAATCACTTCGCGGCAGAGGAAAGCCGGCGTGCCGAAAAGCGTCACTAAGTTCGGAAGTTCGCTGACAATCCGCTCGGCATCGGACAGGTCGGTGATGCTTCTGAGGCGCATTTGCGCGCAGAACTTGCCGTGGGTTACGTACCAGCGGCGGTGATACGCCTTGGTCAGGCGCTCGGCCTGCACGTTGGCGGTAGCGACGATGTCCGGCACGTACATCCCCTGCCTCTTAGCCTGCCAAAGCCGAACCTGTAGCTCGTGATCTTGACAGCGCAGGAAATCCGGCGAGAAAAGGCCGACCTCCTCGAAAACTTCGCGCCGGAAGGCGAGGCTGGCGCAAACCAAGCAGAGCGGTCGCCCGGAGTTGACGTAAAAGAGCGAGTCGCCGAAGTCCGTGATCGCCAGTGGCGACCAGTGTTCGCGCGTCAGCCATGCCGGCGGCTTCTGCGGCCAGCGCGGTAGCACCTTGCCGCCGACGAAATCCACTTCCGGGTGCGCGTCGAGCGCCCGCTTGATCTGCGCCACCCAGTCCGGACTCACTGCCACGTCGTCGTCCGTGAACGCGATGATCGCTCCCCGCGCGTTGG
>JALZKK010000185.1 GCA_030859285.1 Acidobacteriota bacterium
AACCGGATTGCACTTCGTCGGCGATGAACAGGATGTTGTGTTCATCCAAAATCTTTTTCACCGCTCTGAAGTAATTGTGCGGCGGAACGATGATGCCACCTTCGCCAAGGACGGGTTCAGCGAGGAATGCGGCCACATCGCCGGAGGTGTGAAAGCGCAAGATGTTTTCTAAAGCACGAGCGCACTGCTCGCCGAATTCTTCCGCACTGGCTGCGCCCGCGCGAAAACTGTTTGGCGCGGGAGCAAAGGCGACGCCCGGCGCATACGGGCCGCCGCGTCGCTTGCGCCCCGCGTTGCCCGTGACGCTCAACGCGCCCCACGTCCGCCCGTGAAAGCTCGTCTCCAGAGCGATGATCTCGGTCTTGCCCGTGTAGAGCTTCGCCAGCTTCAGCGCGCCCTCAATCGCCTCCGCGCCGCTGTTGGCGAAAAAACTCTTTTTGAGTTTGCCGGGTGTGATCTGCGCCATGCGCTCGGCGAGATCGGCGACGGGTTGGTTGTAATAGACATAAGAACAACAATGGATGAGTTGGTCCATCTGTTCTTTCGCCGCTTGGACGACTTCCGGGTTGCAGTGTCCGGCGTTGACCACCGAAATTCCGGCGAAACAATCAATGTAGTCTCGTCCGTCCGCGTCTGTGACGACCGCCCCGCGCGCGCGCTTGATGACAATCGGCTGCACGGCTTTGACGAAACTCGTGATGACATATTCACGATACTTCTCAATCGCGTCGCTCATTGAAATTTTCCCTGTCGAAGTTGCGCCCGGAGGCCGGGCAAGCTGAAGTTTGCCAACTTTGCATTTTTTCTGCAATCTTGTCAACAAAAAAATTGCTCGCGAACGTATGGCCTGAATTGTCGGGCGAAGCGCGTGCGTGGAGCGTGACGTCGGAAGCGTCCGCGTGTCGGATGGGGGCGAGAAATTTCAGAAGGTAGGCGGGGTGTTAATCCATAAAAGCTCCGTCTCGACTTTTCCGGGATTAAGCCAGCGATGTGATTGCGCGCTGGAAAAATAGAGGCTGTCGCCGCGCCGCAACATATAGTGTTCAGTCTCTTCAAGCCAGATTTCAAATCGGCCTTGCAAGACGTAGATAAACTCTTCGCCTTCGTGATGGTACGCGCCGCCGCTCGACGCGCCGGGAGCGATGCGCCAGAGTTGCGTCTCCATCATCGTCTGTCCGAGCGCCAGCAGTTCGATCACGGTTCCCGGCTGCGTCTCTAAAACTTTGCGCTCCGCCGGACGGACGAGCTTCGATGGCGGCTCCGAATCGTCGAAGAAAGAAAGGAAGTTGGTGTTGTAGAGCTTGGCGAGTTTTTGCAGCGTCGCAATCGAGGCGTTGGTCTGCGAGCGTTCGAGCGCGCTCAAGAAACCGACGGAGAGTTTCGCCCGCCGCGCCGCGTCTTTCAGCGTCATGCGCTGTCCTAAACGAAGCTCACGCAGTTTTCGTCCGATAGCATCGGCAGACGACGAAGGCTTCGCCGCGACCGCAGCTTGGGCTTGCGTTTTAGCCCGCGCCGCACCTTCCTGCTTGAGGACGTGCAGGACTCCGCCGACGTTAAGGTTTTTGGTGGACTTGAGGAACTTAATCCGCTTCAGGAGTTTAATGTCGTCGGGCGTGAACAATCTGTATTTGCCGTCGCTGCGTTCGGGCGCGATCAGTCCGACCTTCTCCCACATCCGTAGCGTCGAGGAGCTGATATCCAACAAGCGCGCGACATCGGAGATATTGAAGTAACCTGTCTGACCCGAACCTTTAGCCGTTCGCTTCATGCGATAATCAAACTTTGACGAGATGGCAGTGCAATCCCGATTATACGCGATTGCACATACGATTGTACGTTTTCACTTCTCTCACTGAACGTGCTGCTTCGCGGCGGGAGAGTTGCCCGCGTTGAGTGATGTTCGGGCGGCCCCGGTTTAGCCTTTAATTGTGAAACCTAACGCTGGGGATGAGCCGCCGGTTGGGTGTCACCTTCGTTTGACAGAGGCGTGAGCGTGTGTGTATAAAACATTCCGCGAAAGAAACGAGTGATTACTCAATGGGCTTTAACAGCGCTCATCACATCAACGGCGCAGACCATCAAGCCATCCATCATTGGCGGCGAGGCAGCGCGTGAACGGTTGTGATCTTTAGCGCGAAGCGCGAAGCGAGAGAGTAGCAAGAAGCTCACAATCCGGAAACTTTAAGGACCCGCTGCCAGACGCATTGCGATCCCGGCAGCGGGTTCTTCTTTTGTTTGGATTTCAGTGAACCAGCAACTCCATTGGAGTCAGGGGGAATTCCTGTCTTATGTCCGAACCACTTTCTAACATTCCTCGTGGCATGAGGTACTACTTCGGAGCGGAGGCGCGTTTACGGCGCGTGGTCGAAGACACGGCGATGTCGGTCTTCGATGGCTGGTCTTATGAGGAGATGACGACTCCTTCCGTTGACTACTACGCTCTTTTCGAGCAGGGCATGGGACGCCGGCAGGCAGAACGCGCTTTCAGGTTCACGGACACGGACGGGCGTCTGCTCGCCCTGCGGCCCGACGTGACCTCTTCGTTGGCGCGCGCCGCAGCAACTCTTTTCGCCGAGCGCGAACGCCCTCTGCGTCTGTGTTATGCCGCGCCCGTCTTCCGGCAAAAGCCGCAATCGCACGCCGAATGGAGGAGGGAGAGCAGGCAAATCGGCTGCGAGTTAATCGGCGCGGCCAACACGGAGGCGGACATGGAGATGCTCGCCATCGCCGTTGAGGTACTCCAAAGGCTTGGATTCGGGCAGAACAGCTATTGCATCACGCTCAATGACGTTGAGGTTTTTAATGGCGTCGCCGAAGGGCTGGCGCTCGATGATTCCTCGCGCGACCAAATGCGGCTGCTCATAGATAGTCGCGACGCGGCAGACCTCCAGCGCTTCCTTGCGCCTTACGCAGCGCCGGACGAGCGAGAGGGCTTCGCCCGGCTGATTCAACTCTCCGGTAAACGCGAGACGTTGGCAGAAGCGCGCCGCCTGATCACCAATCCGCGTTCAGTTGCGGCTCTGCATCGTCTTGAAGAGCTCTGGCGGATCATCGAAGCGCTCAGCCTGACGGATTATTTCGAGATTGATTTTGGAGACGTATCCGGACTTGATTACTACACCGGGTTGACCTTCAAAATGTATCTGAGCGGGGCGGGGGCGCGCGTCGGCGGGGGCGGGCGCTACGATCAGCTCACGTCCAACTTCGGACGCCCTGAACCGGCGGTCGGCTTTGTCTTTGATCTCGACGCGCTCACGGACGTGCTGGCGCGCAGCAAAAATTCCACACCGGCGCGCGAACCGGAGCGGACGGTTGTGCCGATAAGGAACGACGATTCGACCGCTATCTTTTTTGAGGCCATCGGAAAGCGTGCGCGAGGTGAACGGTTGCTCATTGAATCCAGCGAGGTGAAGCAGTGCCGGAACTAACCATCGCCGTTGCCAAAGGAAGATTACAGGATGCGGCGCTCGCGCGGCTGGCGTGCGCGGGGGTGATCGTTAGCGAAGCGGCGCTCGCCTCGCGGCGTTTAGCCGTAGAGGACGAGACCGGACGCTTCAAGTTTATCTTCGTCAAACCGGCAGATGTGCCGGTTTATGTGGAGCATGGCATCGCCGATTGCGGCGTGGTCGGTCGCGATGTGCTGCTTGAATCTGCCGCCGATCTGTTACAGCCGCTTGATCTCAAGATCGGTCGTTGCCGCATCGTAGTGGCTTCACCTCATGCCAAAACGGTAATGAACAATTTCGGGATGCTGAGAGTTGCAACGAAATACCCTCGCCTCGCAGCCGAACACTTCGGCGCGCGCGGCCTCCCCATCGAGATCATTGAGCTTTCAGGCTCAGTGGAACTGGCCCCGGCGCTGGGTCTGAGTGATTGCATCGTGGATGTGGTGGAAACAGGTAGGACGCTCGCCGAGAACAATCTCAGCATCGTTGAAGTGATCTGTGAATCCACGGGCCGGCTGGTCGTCAACCGCGCCAGCTATCAACTCAAAGCCAAGTCGGTAGCCAATCTCATCGACGCCTTGAGCGAGAGCATGAGCCAAGAGGCAAAAGCATGATTGAAATCATTCTCAGCGCAGACAAAGAACGGCGTCTGAGCAAACTCCGTCGCATCGCCGGGCGCAACGTTGTGCTGGACGAAGAACTGATGAACACCGTGGCCGCGATCATTGACGGCGTGCGCCGCCGCGGTGATGTGGCACTCATCGAATACACAGCGCGGTTCGATGGCGTGGCTCTCCAGAGCAACCGTCTCCGCCTTGATGAAGAGAGCCTCAGAGTTTCCGCCGCACGGGTTGACGGAAACGTCCTTGAAGCCCTGCGAGAATCTATCAAGCGCGTTCGCGCCTTCCATGAGCAAGAACGTCAGCAGTCTTGGGAGATAGAACCCGCGCGCGGAGTCCGCTTGGGCCAGCGCATCACGCCCATCGAACGCGCGGGACTCTACGTTCCGGGCGGCTCGGCCAGCTACCCGTCTTCAGTCGTGATGAACGTCGTCCCGGCTCAAGTGGCCGGCGTCGGACGCATCATTGTGGCGACGCCGCCGCGCACGCTCAACGACAATCCGGCAGTTGCGGCGGCGCTCGTCGAACTTGGCGTGACGGAAATCTACGCTGTCGGTGGCGCGCAGGCCATCGCCGCCCTGGCCTACGGCACAGAGACCGTGCCGCGCGTAGATAAAATTACGGGACCGGGGAATAAGTACGTGGCAGCGGCCAAGAAACTGGTGTTCGGCGCGGTCGGGATTGATTCCATCGCCGGGCCGAGCGAGATCGTCATCATCGCAGATGAGAGCGCACGCGCTGATTTCCTCGCCGCAGACCTCCTCGCGCAGGCTGAACATGATGAAGACGCTTCGGCTGTGTTGGTGACGACCACTGAATCGCTTGCCGTCGCCGTCAAGGCGGAGGTGACGCGACAGGCGCGAAAACTCTCACGTTGCTCTGTCATTGAACATTCACTCGCGCAATACGGCGCGATCATCGTAGTGGAGGATATGCAGGAAGCCTGTGAGGTCGTTAATGAATTAGCGCCGGAGCATCTGGAGATCATCGCGCGCGATGAAGAGGCCATCGCCCGGAGCGTGCGCCACGCGGGAGCCATCTTCCTCGGCGCGCACACGCCGGAAGCGGTCGGCGATTATTTCGCCGGCCCGAACCACGTCTTGCCGACGAGCGGCGCGGCGCGCTTCTCCTCGGCCCTCGGCGTCTATGATTTCGTCAAGCGGACGAGCATACTCAAGTATTCACCTGCTGAACTCAATCGTACCGCACACGCTATTGCGGTTCTGGCGCAGGCCGAAGGATTGGACGCGCACGCGCGATCAGCGCTCATTCGTCTGGAAGGAGAAGAGCGCGATGCGTGAGCCTTCAAATATGCAGGAGGCAGATGGCAGGAGCAGGAGGCAGGAAAGGAAGGAGAGGATTGATGGGTGAGCCTTCAAAGACCATCAAATCGCGCGTGCGAGAACTTCGCGCCTACGCGCTTGCGCCGGAACGCGCGCGGATCAAAATCAACCAGAACGAAAACCCTTGGGATGCGCCGGCAGCGATCAAGCGTGCGACACTCAAGCGCTTGCACAACCGCGCTTGGTCGCGTTATCCAGATTTCGTGCCTGTCAGTTTACACGAAAAGCTCGCCCGCTTTTCCGGGTGGAAACCGGAAGGCATCATCGCCGGCAACGGCTCGAACGAATTGATCCAAGCTCTGTTGATGGTCACGGTTGGCGAGGGCAAACGGGTGCTGATCTGTGAGCCGACTTTCGCTCTCTACCGACAGATCGGCACGGTGCTGGGAGGCGATGTCATCAACGTGCCTCTCAAGCCGGATTTGACCTACGACGTGACAGCCTTGAGCGCGGTCAGCGAAACAAGTGAGCCAGACATCACAATTATCTGTTCGCCGAATAACCCGACCGGGTGTGTGTTGGAGTTGAGCGATCTCGCTTCCCTGCTCGAACAGTCGCGGGGATTGGTCGTCGTTGACGAAGCATATTTCGAGTTCGCGGGACAGACGGTCGTGCCTTTGCTGGAGCGGTACGCGAACCTCGTCGTCTTGCGGACTTTCTCGAAAGCGATGGCGCTGGCCGCCTTGCGCGTCGGATATCTTCTGGCTGCGCCCGAGTTGGCTCGCGAAATCGCGAAAGCAGTGTTGCCATATCATCTCAACATCATCTCACAGACAGCCGCCGAGGTCGCCGTCGAGATGTACGAGACCGAGTTGCGACCGCTCGTGCGTCAAATCGTTGATGAGCGTGACAGGCTCTCTGTGGAGATAGCGCGCATCGAGGGACTTTCTCCCGTTCCTTCGCTGGCGAACTTCTTTGTCGTGCATTCAATAATTGAGCCTCGACGCATCTTTTCAGAGCTTTTGCAACGCGACATACTGATCCGCGATGTCAGCGGGTATCCGATGCTGCGGGATTGTTTCCGCGTCAGCGTCGGAACGCCTGCGGAAAACGATCTCCTGCTTTCCGCTTTGCGCGAAATTTGCGCCTAAGTAAGTGTCGGAAAGTTCGAGGCGCTTTTGTTGAAAGAGGATTTCACGCAAAGGCGCAAAGGCGCAAAGTAACACCGCAAAGAACAACGCCCTGTACTTTTCAATGGGTACTTAGACTTTCATTCGACGATGGAAGGAACAGACATGAGCAGCGAACTACAAACACGACATGCAGAGATTCACCGGCAAACGAAAGAGACGGAGGTGCGCGTTGCGCTCCGGCTTGACGGCAGCGGGCAGGCGCGCATCAACACGGGCATCCCGTTTCTGGATCACATGCTGGAACTATTCGCCAAGCACGGTCTCTTCGATCTCGACGTGGAGTGTCGCGGCGACCTGCACATAGACGATCATCATTCGGTGGAAGATACTGCGATCACTTTGGGTCAGGCCGTAGAGCAAGCCGTCGGCGACAAGACGGGCATCGCGCGTTACGGCTCGGCGCTCGTGCCGATGGATGAAGCGTTGTGCCGCGCCGTGATTGATCTTTCGGGGCGCTTTTATCTGGTCTATGAAGTGGAGACGAGCCGTCCGCGCGTCGGCAACTTTTCGGTCGAGTTGGCTGAACACTTCTGGCGCTCGTTTGCCGAAGCGGCGCGGATGAATCTTCACCTTGATCTTTTACGCGGGCGCAACACGCACCACATTCTGGAAGCTAGTTTCAAAGCGGCTGCGCGCGCGCTGCGCGAAGCCGTCACGCGCGACCCGCGCATCGAGGGTATCTTGAGTACGAAGGGAGCGCTGTAGAAGCTGATGACACGGGTAGCGATCATTGATTACGGCGTGGGTAATTTACGCTCCGTCGAAAAGGCTTTCGCGGCGACCGGGAGAGAGGCGGTCGTCAGTGATGACGAGCGGATTCTCAGCGCCGCGGAGCGGTTGGCCCTGCCGGGCGTCGGCGCATTCGGGGCGTGCATGAAGGAACTCCGCGCGCGCGGCTTCGATCAACTGGTGCGCGAGCGCGTGTCGAAGGGAACGCCGCTGCTGGGAATCTGTGTTGGGATGCAAATGCTCTTTGACGAATCCGAAGAGTTCGGCGCAACCTCCGGCCTCGGATTGCTGCGCGGGCGTGTGCGCCGCTTCGAGAGCCATCTGCGCGTGCCGCACGTGGGTTGGAATCAGCTCAACGCGCACGACCGCTCGCACCCGCTACTCAAGGGAATAACAAACGGAGCGTTCTTCTATTTCGTCCATTCCTACTATTGCGCGGCGGAAGACGAAAGGGACGTTCTCGGCAGAACCGAGTACGGCATAGACTACGCTTCGGTGGTGGCACAGGGCCGCATCTGCGGCGTGCAGTTTCACCCGGAGAAGAGCCAGACGGCGGGTCTGCAACTACTCAAGAACTTCGTTGAAAGCGATTTCACTGCTTAGATATTTACCGATGCTGGCAAAAAGAATCATTCCCTGTCTCGATGTGGATCAAGGCCGCGTGGTCAAAGGCATTCGCTTCTTGTCTCTCGTTGATGCGGGCGATCCCGTCGAACAGGCGCGGCGGTACGACGCGGAGGGGGCGGATGAGTTGACCTTTCTCGACATCACGGCGTCGTCGGACAAGCGCGCTATCGTCGCCGGTCTCGTGCGCCGTGTGGCCGACGAGGTCTTTATTCCTTTGACTGTCGGCGGCGGTCTCAACTCGATTGATGATATTCGCGCGGTGTTGCGCGCGGGCGCGGATAAAGTCTCGCTCAACACGGCTGCCATCAATCGACCGGAACTAATCACTGAAGGGGCGGAGACGTTTGGCAGCCAGTGCATAGTTATTGCCATTGATGCGCGCCGGAGAAACGCGAGCGACCGGGGCGCAAGCTGGGAGGCGTTCACTCTTGGCGGGCGAAAGAGGGCCGGATTGGACGCGGTCGAGTGGGCGGCTCGTGCGGAACAACTCGGCGCTGGCGAGATACTGCTGACGAGCATGGATCGCGACGGAACCGGCGACGGCTACGACGTTGAACTTCTGCGCGCCGTCAGTGAAGCCGTCAAGATACCCGTCATTGCTTCAGGCGGCGCAGGACGGCTCGAACATTTTTACGAGGCGCTGACTGCCGGAGGGGCCAGCGCCGTGTTGGCCGCTTCGCTCTTTCACTTCGGCCATTTCAAGATCGCTGAAGTGAAGGATAAGCTGCGGGCGCGAGGGGTAATCGTGCGATGAAGGTGCGGGTTGAAAATATAAAGTTTGACGAGCGCGGTCTCGTCCCCGTCGTCGTGCAGGACGCAAGAACCCGGAAGGTACTCACGCTCGCCTACATGAACGAGGAGAGCCTCCGACGCACGCTGTCAACCGGCGAGACGTGGTTTTGGTCGAGGTCCCGCGCGCGTTTATGGCATAAGGGTGAAACCTCCGGCCACACGCAACGTGTCTCCCATGTGAGAGTTGATTGCGACGGCGACGCGCTCGTGATCTTGGTCGAACCGGCGGGGCCGGCCTGTCATACCAACGAGTTTTCCTGTTTTCACAATGAACTTGAAGGCGCAGTCCAGAAGGATCAGAAGGATCAGGCAGCGGCAGAATCACCCGAATTGGGACAGGCGCTTCAGGAGCTACACTCCATCGTCGAATCGCGGCGGCGCGAGAGACCTGCCGGTTCTTACACCACCTACCTCTTCGATCAAGGCTTGGACAAGATTCTGAAGAAAATCGGTGAGGAGTCAACGGAGACGATCATCGCCGCCAAGAACGAGGACACCGGCGCGCTCGTATCGGAGACGGCTGATCTTCTCTACCATCTCGTCGTGCTGTTGGTGGAGCGCGGCATCAGCCTTGACGATGTTGAGCGCGAACTGACGCGCCGCAGGGGAGCAGGGGGCGGAAATGAGAGTTGATGCTCGCGAGTTGGAAGAGTTGTTGGACTTTGCCGTGCGCCTCGCGCGGGAAGCGGGCGAGATCGTTCACCGTTATTACAAAGGGTCATTCGTCGCCGAACGTAAGCCGGACGGCTCGCCCGTCACGGTGGCCGACCGCGAAGCCGAAAGCCATTTGCGCCGCTCAATCGAGGCGTCGTTTCCTGCTGACGGGATTCTCGGTGAAGAAGAGGGCGAATGCGCCGGCACGTCGAATCGCCGGTGGATCATTGATCCGATTGATGGCACTTATTCGTTCGTTCACGGCGTACCACTCTTCGGCGTGCTGATTGGATTAGAAATCAAAAGTGAGATGGTTTTAGGTGTGGCGAATCTGCCGGCATTAAATGAAATGATTTACGCAGCGCGCGAGATGGGCTGTTTTTGGAACGGAGAGCCAGCGCGTGTCTCCGCAACTCAATCGCTCGACGAAGCTCTGCTGCTGTCAACCGACTTCAGTACGTGCGAGAGATACGGTTTCGGCGCGGCGGCTGAGAGGCTGCAAGCCCGAACTGCGGCGCGCCGCACATGGGGCGACTGTTACGGGCATGTCCTTGTCGCCACGGGCCGGGCTGATGTCATGCTCGACCCTGTCATGAACGTCTGGGACTGCGCGGCGCTTCTCCCCATCGTCGAAGAGGCCGGCGGGACTTTTACCGACTGGAGCGGCCAGCGCTCGATCCGCAGCGGCCATGCCATCTCCACCAATGGCGCGCTGTTCACGAGCGTGATGGAGACGATTCGAGCGGCTTAAAAGATAACGCTGTGGTAGTGATCAAAATGTAATGCGGTTGCCTCCTTGCCGCGTCAGCGGCGAGCGGTGCCGCCGCCACATTACATTTTGATCACTACTACTTGCTCAAGTCTGTGGCAGTTCTTGCCGATAAGCAGCAAGGCTAGAAAGCGGCGTGCCGGCGACGCAGATTTAGTCGCCGACCGGGTCGCAATCGCAAGCCCTCAGCAACATTCTCAGTCATCTGCGCCTCACGAAAATTTTTATCTCAACTGCTAAGTTCGACATTGAAATCGCAGATGCGCCAGAAGGAAAACCAATCAGAGATGAAAATGACGGACGCTCAAACTACGTCGGCGCGCATTCTGATCATTGACGACGAGCCTGACATCAGGCGGCTGCTCGCGGAAGCGCTCGGCGAGACCTACGAATGCACGATCGCGTGTTCGGCGGAAGAAGCGCTGGGACTATTGCCTACGCAAAAATTCGAGCTGGTCATCTCCGACGTGATGATGGGCGGCATGAGCGGGCTGGAATTGATCCCGCACCTGCGCCAACTCGCGCCGGAGACGATTATCCTGATGGTCAGCGCCGCACAGAACATCGAAGTCACCATCGCAGCGATGCGGGCCGGAGCGTTTGATTACCTGATGAAACCTTTCGCGCTCGGCCAGTTGGAAGTCGCCGTCGAGCGCGCTTTGGAGCGTTATTACTTGCGCGCGGAGCAGCGCCGCTACGAGGCGCATTTGGAAGAACTGGTCGCCGAGCGCACCGTGCAACTCCACGCCGCGCTCGCCTCAATCGAAGATTCATACCGCAAGACTTTGCAAGCGCTGGCAACCGCGCTTGAGACACGTGATCCGGAAGCGCGCGGCGACGGGGGGCGCGTCGTCAACTTCAGCCTCCGGCTGGGCCAAGAGTTGAAACTGAACGGCGTCGAACTGCGCGCGCTCGAATTCGGCGCGCTGCTCCACGATGTCGGCAAGATCGGCGTCCCCGACGCGATCCTCGAAAAGCCCACCAGCCTCAGCGAAGAAGAGTGGGAACAAATGCGGCGTCATCCACTTCTGGGCCAACAAATTTTGACCGGCATCGAATTTCTCGCAGAGGCCGCGCGCATTGTCGCAGAGCATCATGAATGCTGGGACGGGTCTGGCTACCCGTTGGGCCTGCGTGGTGAAGAGATCGATTTGGGCGCGCGTATCTTTGCCGTTGCCGACGCCTTTGACGCGCTGACGAGTGATCGCTTGTATCGCGCCGGTCGTTCCCACGAGATCGCCGTCGCGGAATTATTGCAGGGCTCCGGCACGCAATTCGATCCCCGTGTCATCAACGCTTTCCTGCGCGTGCCGCCGGCAGAATGGACAATGCTCCGCGAGAAAATCCCACTCTGTGCCCGCTCACTGCCCCGTCCACAAGCCCAAATTGCAGAACTTTTCAACGCGCCGCAGACCCGTCATTCGTATCTCGCCTCCTGACCCTCAACATCCACGTGAGAGCTTTCTATTGCGCCGGGCGCTCGCGGGCGGAAGTTAGTGATTCGTAATACAGCGCCACGTCGCGCATCTGCTCCGGGGTTAGATGGGTGGCAACTAGGCGCATGAGATGTGCATAAGCCGTGCCGCCGCGTTGCTGCTGCTTGAAGAGTTCGAGTTGCAGTGCGAGATAATCGGAATACTGGCCGGCCAGTTCAGGATAGACCGGGTTGCGGGGAATATCGCCGGGGCCGTGGCAGGCGACGCAAGAGGGGACGCGCTGAGTCGGGATGCCTCGTTGTGCGATAGCCGCGCCGCGCTCTATCGCCAGAGAGGTTTCAGGCGAAGGCGTTGACGGCGTTGGCTTCGGCAGGCTTGAGTAGTAGCGGGCCAGTTCACGCATCTCTTCATCACTCAGACCTACTGCATTCGGCTCCATGACCCCGCTGTGGCGTTCCTTGCGCGCATATGCTTGGAGGGAGGCGTAGAGGTATGCGGGACTCTGGCCCGCAAGTTTGGGGAATGCGCCGACGCCTCGACCAAGTCCGTCCATGCCGTGACAGCGCGCGCAACTGACAGTGATCGCACGCGGCATCGTCTCCGGCCCTAGCAAGCCTTGAATCGGCGCGACCTCTCTGTTCAGGTTAGCCTCGCCGCTCACGAGGCGTCTATATCCTTCCGCGTCCAGCTCAGGAAATTTTCGCAGGAACGCTACCATCGCCCACACCTCGTCGTCGCGCTGCTGCGCCAGCCAAGCGGGCATTCCGGTGAACTTAATACCGTGCTTGACGATGTAGAAAAGTTCACCGCTCTCCCACTGAGGAATAGTCTGCGGCAAGTACGGCGGCTGCGGAGTCATCGCCTGCGCGACCCGCGGATTTCTGAGCGACGGATTGCCGTGACAAGCGCGACAGTTGGTCTCGTAAGCGCCGGCTCCTTTCAGCACGAGGCGCGGTTCGTCGAGCGATGTTGGCGCTTCCAGTCCCCACGTGTGAGTGGCGACCGACCGCCCCTTAGAAAATTGCAGGAACCAACGTGTGATCGCCCAGTGGCCGGAACTGGCTTTGATCGGAATGACGCCGGATGCGGCGACGAGAAAGCCGCCGATTGCCATCACGACAAGAAAGAGGGCGAAGTGTTTCGCCAGCGTCCACAACCAACGCTTGCGACCCGCCCCACCGCTTCGCTCATGGCGTTCCTGAGACGCGGAAGCATGAGCCGGAGACTGTTCGTGAGACAGGAGTCCGCGCATCGCCGCGACGACGCCCGCCGCAGTCAGCAATGCGATCTTGAGCGATTGACGCATCACGATGCCTCCTCTCCCGGCTTGAGCGCCGCGCCCCGCACCAACCCCACCGTTAGCCAGAGACCGCCCGCGAGATACGAGACTCCGCCAACGATGAGCATGATCGCTCCGCCCAGATGTTGATCATCGAGAGGCGTGAATCCGCTGAACCCCTCGGCGTGGTTGTAGAGCGGGCGCGGCGCGAGAGCGAGCAGCGCTCCCAGCAGCGTCATGTGCATTGAGGTGAGCAGCAGTCCCACAATTCCGGCGGCGCGGCGTGAACCGCCACGCCGAGCATCGCCGCCGAAAGCGGAAAGCCACATGAGCAGGCCGGTCAGAAGAAACATCCCTTGCTCGGCCATCAGTCCTATCGTGTGATGCCGCGCCGCGTGGTGCAGCGC
>JALZKK010000209.1 GCA_030859285.1 Acidobacteriota bacterium
CGCGCGTACTCCGTCGCGTCGAGCGCCCGTTCGGTGACGGGTTTCTTCAGCGCGTCGAGTTCGTCCTGCCGCCAATCGTCGCTGGCCTCGCCGCTCATGTGCGTATGCGCGTCCATGAAGCCGGGCAAGAGGGTCGCGTCGCCGAGATCGATCACTTCCGCGCCGGCAGGCATCTGCGCGCTTGCGCCGACCGCCTGAATCTTTCCGTCAGTGACGATAATGAGTCCGGGCGACGTGACACGATCACTTTTGCCGTCGAACATCCGCGCGGCTTTGATAACGGTGGTCTTGGTCGCAGGTTTCGCGCCCGGATTGGTTTGCGCGAAAGACAGAGAGCAAATCAGCAAGACGATGATCGAGAGGCGTAGAGTCATGAGCATTCTCCGTAAAGTGGAAAAAGTCGCTTGAGCCGGGAGCGCGGACGGCCCGTCCGCAATGAGCGCGCGAGCGCGAATAATGTCGCGCGATATTCGACGCGCGAGTGCTGACGCAAGTCAGTTAGCTCACCGGTGGCGAGCTTGGCGGACGAGCCGTCCGCGCTCCCAGCAAACGCGGCTCGTATTCTTAAACTTCGTAACTTGCGTTGCCAGTTTCTTCGTGCCAGCAACGTAAGCACCAGCGATGGCGTGCGATGCGTTCGCTCAAGGTGAAGGCCGCGCCGGCGGAGTACAGGCGACGGGCAATCTCGCGCTCGGCATCGTCTAATTCGCTCCACGCGCGCAGAGGGAGAGTCCCACAGCGCGGGCAGGCGTCGCGTGATCTAAATTCTTGAATCGTCTCTGACATGAGAGCGTCACTGTCGCGCGACAATTTGAGCATTACCGCCGGAACGATGTAATATCGCTCACGTCTTAACACACTCCCTGCGAAAACAGAAAGCGCCGCCCGTTACATGAAGCCATCCTTTCGTTCGCTCGCCCTGCTCGCGTCGCTCGCGATCTGTGTTTCGTCGGCTGCCGCGCAGACTGCGCGCTTTGATTTCTACGCGCGTGGGCCGTACCGCGAGAGCGTGCCGCGCCCGCAGACGATCACGCGCTACGATGTCGGCGATTTTCATACGAATTATGCGACGATGGAGCGCGTCATTAATTCAATCGCGCAGGCCGCGCCGGAGCGTGTGCGCGTCTTCGAGATGGGGCTGACAAATGAGTATCGCATGATGCGGCTGTTGGCGATCAGCTCGCCGGAAAATATCGCGCGGCTCGACGAGATCAAGGCGAACGTTGCTCGTCTAAGTGATCCGCGTCAGACTTCAGGGGAAGAAGCGCAGCGCATTATCAATGGGACGCCGATCATCGTGTGGCTCGCTTATACAATTCACGGGAACGAGTCGGCGTCGTTCGAGACGATGATGCAGGTCGTCTATCAACTCGCCGCGTCGAGCGAGCCGACGACGCTCGACGTTTTGAAAAACTGTGTCGTGCTAGTGAACGTCTGCGAGAACCCGGATGGGCATGAACGGTTTGCAACGTGGTACAACGCGAACGGCATCGGCAATCCCGATCCGCTGGCCGCCGAACACCGCGAGCCGTGGTCTGTGTGGGGCCGCGCGAATCATTATCGCTTCGACTTGAACCGCGATAACCTCGTCGCCAGCCAGCTTGAGACGCGCCACATGCAGCGCGCTTATCTCGAATGGAATCCGCAAGTCTTGGTTGATCATCACGGGCAGACGACGCAGTATTTCTTCCCGCCCGCCGCTTTGCCGATCAATCCGAACTTGCCGAGTGCGCCGACCGCACGTTGGTTGACGACGTTCGGGCGGGCCAACGCCGCGCAGTTCGACGCGCGCCAGTGGGATTATTACGTGCGCGACGTGTTCGACATTTTTTATCCGGGCTATTGGGACTCTTGGCCGAGCCTGAATGGCGCGACGGGGATGACTTTCGAGACCGACGCGGGCGGGCCGCGCGGCTACAATTGGCGGCGCGACGACGACACGATCATTACTTTCCGCACCGGCATTGCGAAGCACTACGTCGCATCTTTGACGGTGTTGGAGACGGCTTCGCAGAATCGTGCGGCGCGCTTGAATGACTACTACGAGTTCAAGCGGGGCGCGTTGGAAGAAGGCCGTAGCGGGCCGGTGCGCCGCTTCGTGATTTTGCCGGGAAGCGATCCGGTACGGGCGGGAGAGTTGGTTGATATTTTGTTGCGCTCCGGCGTGGAAGTCGGCGTCGCGCGCGAGGCGTTTCAATCGTCGCGGGCGCACGGCTACACGGCGGCGAATGCGCCTGCCATCTCGCGGCAGTTCCCGGCGGGCGCTTACGTAGTCGATCTCGCGCAGCCGCAAAAACGTCTCGCCAAAGCCTTCCTTGAGCCGGAGACGCCGCTTGATGAAGCCTTCGCGCGGGAACAACTCGCACGCTTTCAACGCAATCAGCGGCGTGGGACCAATGCGGACAAAGAGGGATATAATTTTTACGACATCACGGCTTGGTCCCTGCCGCTCGCTTTTGGCGTCGAAGCGTATTGGACGGAAGACGCGGGCGGCACGATGACGCCGCTCCCGCGTCCGACGCCGGCCATCGAGCCGAATGCAGTGGAAGCGCCGGAGAATCGCAATCGAATGCGCGTGCCTGATTTCGTCCGCGCGGGCGGCGTGGCTGGCGGGCGCGCGAACATCGCTTACATCATTCCGTATGAGCGCAACAGCGCGGCCTCGCTCGCGTATCGTTTGCAGCGCGAAGATTTCAAATTGGCCGTCGCCGCAAGGCCGCTCAATGCGGGCGGGCGCGATTGGCCGCGCGGCACAATGGTCGTCCGCGTCTCGCGCAACCCCGAAACGTTGCACGAGCGGATCGCGCAACTCGCGCGCGAGACGGGCGTCGATGTCTTCGCCGTCAACAGCGGGTTCAACGAGACGGGCGAGACCGGCATCGGCGGCGAGAACGTTGTCTCGCTGAGGCGTCCGCGCATCGTCGTCGTGGCCGACGATCCGGTGAGCCAGACGAGTTATGGCGCGCTGTGGTGGACGCTGGATCGTTACGGCGTGGATTTTACGCCGATGTCGATTGCGAACTTGCGGCGTGCCGGCAATCTCGAACAGTACAACGTGATCATCATGCCGGACGGCTCGCCGGGCGGGTACTTTACAGCCTTCGGCAAGAGCGGCATTGATAATTTGCGGGATTGGATCAGTCGGGGCGGCACGCTCGTCTGCTTGAAAGGCGCGGCAGTCTTCGCGGCGCTCAAGGATGTGAACTTAACTTCGTCGCGGCTCGTCGGCAGCGACGAAGACGAAACCCGCGATAAGCCGGCAGATAAGCCTGCCGACAAGCCCGACGCTCAAGCGACACCCACGCCTTCGCCCACGCCGCAAGGGGACCAAGCGGGAGCGGGACAGCGTGCGCGGCAACCGCAAGCGACCGCGCCGCCGCTCTCGCCCGAACAGGAGCGCGATCTCTCAGGCCAGACGGAAAAACTGATGGGCGCGCCGCCCGATCTGCCGCCCATCGCTTCACCTTCGGCCAAGCCTGAACGTGTCCCCGAACCCATCCCCGGCGCGATCATGCGCGCCGCCGTGGATCGCTCGACGCCGCTGACCTTCGGTTACGAAGAAACTCATCTGCCGGTGTTGGTTGACTCGGCCTACTTTTTCCGCCCGTCGAAGCAGGGGACCAACGCCGTCGTCTTCGCGGCGAGCGACGCGCAATCTTTACGGATCGCCGGCTTCATCTGGCCCGGCAACACCGAGCGGCTCCTGCGCGGCACGAGTTACGTCATCGACGAGCCGACCGGGCGCGGACACGTCGTCCTCTTCGCCGAAGACCCAAACTTCCGCGCCATCTGGCGCAACGCGACAAGGATGTTTTTTAATTCGTTTCTGTTTTAGTGAATGGTAAATGGTGAATGGTAAATGGAAAAAATTTCCGCTCACCATTCACCATTCACCATTTACCATTCACCATTTACCGATCACATGTTTCAAATCAAAGCAGCTTACGACGAACAATTGGAGGTGGCGGCGAGTGTGGAGCGGGCGCGGGAATTTTTCAGCGACTGGCGAAACTTCGTCGAGTTAATGCCGGGTGTGGAGAGCATTCGCACTGAGGCGAGCGGCGTGATGCGCTGGTTGATCCGCGCGGACGTGCCTGTGATTGGATCGATCCGGGAAGCGTTCAGCGTGCGGCAGACGGAAGACAGCCCGCAACGCATCGAGTGGTCGCCGGCAACGACTGCGGGCGGCAACCTCTTGCGTTATGCCGCCGCCTTTGAAGAGCGCGGCGCGCGCACCGTCGTTCGCATCATGCAGCGCGTCGAACTCCGGCGGCGACGCGCGACCGAACTGCACCTGCTGGCCGGCCTCGTCGGCGAAAGCCGCCTCAGCGCCGAGATGCAAAAAGGCGTCGCCACCATGATGCGCGCCTTCCTACAACGCGCCCGCGCGAAACTCGAAAAGCAGTAACTTAAAAGCAGTGACGAGTGGCGAGATAAAGGCAACTCTTGCTCGTCACATGTCACTCGCCACTCGTCACTGCTTTTAATTGACGTGCCAGAGTGCTTCTTGCGTGGGCATGATGGCTTCTTCGGTGGCCCAGATGATGGCGTTGTCCGGGGTGGTTGAGTCGGCGAGCAGGAGCGCCGCTTGCTCGGCCCAGACAGGCGGCGAGAAGAGGTAGCCCTGAGCGTAGTCACACTTGAGCGCGCGGAGTTGCGCTTTCTGTTCCGTCGTTTCGACGCCTTCCGCGATCACTTCCATGCCTAAGTTGCCGGCGAGCGTGATGATCGTGCGGACGATCTCTAAGTTCTCGTCGCCGCCGGCCATGCGGCTGACAAACGAGCGGTCGATCTTGAGCGTGTCCACGGGAAAGCGGTGGAGGTAAGAGAGCGACGAGTAGCCCGTGCCGAAGTCGTCGATGCTCAGTCCGACGCCGAGCGCGCGCAGTTGGCCGAGCAGCTTGGCCGCAGTCTCGGCGTTCTCCATCACGACGCTCTCGGTGATTTCGAGCTTGAGGCCGGAGGCGTCAAGTCCGGTGCGTTGGAGAATCTCCTTGATCTGTTCGATGAGGTCGGGCTGCGCGAGTTGTTTGCCGGAGAGGTTGACGCTGATGGTCAGCGCGCGGTTGGCGGGCGATTGCTGTCGCCAGCCTTGCGTCTGCCGGCAAGCCTCTTCCAGCACCCGCAAGCCGATAGGGATGATCAGTCCGGTCTCTTCGGCGAGCGGGATGAACTCGACGGGCGAAACCATGCCGCGTTCCGGGTGCTGCCAGCGAGCGAGGGCCTCGAACCCGCTCAACTTGTCCGTCTCCATGTCGATGATCGGCTGATAGGCGACACAGAACTCCTGCCGCTCGACGGCGCGGCGCAAGTCGTTCTCTAGCCGTAGCCGCGCTACGGCGCGCGAGTGCATCGCCTTGTCGAACACTTCGCAGCGCGCCTTCCCGCCGTCTTTGGCGCGGTACATCGCCGTGTCAGCGTCGCGCAGGATGTCCGCCGGATCGTCGTAGCCGGTGACGCTCAAAGCGATGCCAATGCTGGCGGTCGTGAAGGCTTCATACTTGTCGAGGTAGAAGGGGGCGGACAACTCGCTCTGAATCTTCTCGGCGACGCGGATGGCATCACCGGTATCGTTGATGTTGTCGAGCAGGACGGCGAACTCGTCGCCACCGAAGCGGGCCACCACGTCCGCCTGCCGCAAGCACGACTCAACCCGGCGGGCGGTGGTAATGAGCAACTCGTCGCCGGAGGTGTGACCGAGGCTGTCGTTGATGTACTTGAAGCGATCCAGATCGAGGAAGAGGACAGCGAAGGCTTGGCTCTCGCGCCGGCGCGCGCGTTCGATGGCGAGCTTGACGTGATCGGCGAAGAGTGTGCGGTTGGGCAGTCCCGTCAGCGCGTCGTGGTAAGCGGCGTGGCGGAATTGCTCACGGCTCTCCTGCAAAGTGCGGCTCGTCTGCTCTAACTCGCCGACGTAGCGGTTCAATTCCTGCACGTGCCGCTCGGCTTGTTCGGCCCGCAGCCCTTCGGCTTCAGCGCGCGCGTGTTCGGCTTCGGCGCGCTCGCGCTCTGACCGCTCGGCCTGCGCCGCCGTCCGTTTAATGTCTTCGAGGTATTTCGAGTAAGTGAAATAAACGATGAAGATGATCGCAATCGTGATGAACAGGCCGTAGAAACCGACGCCGTCTTGCGACCACGCGACGAGGCCGGCTGTCGCTGCGCCGGCGAAGTAGGTGACGGATGACCAGAGGCAGTTTTTACTCCACGCCTGCCAGAGCGGTTGCGCTGTTTTGAGGGCCAGCCC
>JALZKK010000221.1 GCA_030859285.1 Acidobacteriota bacterium
ACCGTGAGGGAGGGCGTCGGTTGCGCGAGTGAGACGCCCTCCCTCACGGTCGGGCTACTCCCTTGACTGAGGCATTGCGGAAGCGCAAACCGCCGCCTATAATCGCCCGCACGTTCGGCTTTCCCAAAGTGCGCCGCGAACTTTTTCAATTCCAAAATCTGAGATCGGAGATGTCGATGAAAAAACTGCTATTCGTGCTGCCACTGTTAGCGGCGTCCTGCACGCTCTTGAACTTGAATGTTATGGCCCAAACCGCTAACGGCGGCGCGACTGTGAAGCCGCCCGTCGCCAAGAGAGTCCCGAAGACCACGACGATTCACGGCGAGACGCTCGTCGATGATTATTTCTGGCTGCGCGAGAAGACGAACAAGGAAGTGATCGATTATCTCGAAGCCGAAAACGCTTACACCGCCGGGGTGATGAAAGGCACTGAAGGCTTGCAGGAGACGCTCTATCGCGAGATGCTCGCGCGGATCAAAGAGACGGACGTGAATGTGCCGGTGAAAGACCGCGATTACTTTTATTACTCGCGCACCGAGAAGGGCCAGCAATACCCGATCTACGCGCGTCGCAAAGGCAACATGAACGCGCCCGAAGAGATCACGCTTGATCTCAATGAGATCGGCAAGGGGCAAAAGTTCACCAGTCTCGGCAACTACACCGTCTCAGACGATCAAAATTTGCTCGCCTACTCCATCGACACAACAGGCTTTCGCGAGTACATCCTCTTCATCAAAGACCTTCGCACCGGCAAAATCCTGCCCGACGAGATCGGCAAAGTCACAAACGCTTTCTGGGCCGCAGACAATAAGACGCTTTTCTACGTCATCGAAGACAGCGCCAAACGCCCGCATAAACTTTATCGTCACACACTCGGCGAGCCGAAAGAGAAAGACATCTTGGTCTATGAAGAAAAAGACGAGTTGTTCCGTCTCGGCGCGCGCCGTTCGCGCAGCCGCGATTACATCTTCATCGGTTCGGGCAGCTCGGACGAGACCGAGTATCGCTATCTCCGTGCCGACAAGCCGGCGGACCAGCCGAAGCTGCTCCTCGGGCGCGTCAAGAATCTCGAATACTATCCGGATCATCACGGCGATCTCTTCTACCTCCGCACGAACGACACGGGCCGCAACTTCCGGCTCGTCTCCGCGCCCGCAGGCGATCCGAAGCGCGAGAATTGGAAGGAAGTGCTCCCGCTCCGCAAGGACACAACGCTCGAAGGCGCGACGTTCTTCAAGAATTACTACGTCACGAGCGAGCGCGCGAACGGCTTGCAGCGGCTCGGCGTCGTGGACTTTAAGACCGGCCAGACGCACTACGTCGCATTCCCGGAGCCGGTCTATTCCGCGTTCCTCAACTCCACACCGGAATTTGACGCGAGCGTGATGCGCTTCAGTTATCAATCGTTTCAGACGCCCGCCAGCGTCTATGACTACGACATGCAAACGCGTGAGCGAAAGTTAATGAAGCAGACGGAAGTTCTCGGCGGTTTTGATCCGAAGCAATACAAGAGCGAGCGTGTCTATGCTATCGCCGCAGACGGCAAGCGCATTCCCATCTCGCTCGTTTACAAGCAAGACTTGAAGCTCGATGGCACGCGCCCGCTCTTGCTCGACGCTTACGGCTCTTACGGCGCACCGCGCAACGTCTCGTTCAGCTCGAACCGCTTGAGTCTCTTGAATCGCGGCGTCATCTTCGCCACCGCGCACATTCGGGGCGGCAGCGATCTCGGCACGGCTTGGCACGACGACGGCAAGATGTTGAAGAAGAAGAACACCTTCAGCGACTTCATCGCCGCTGCCGATCATCTTGTCAAAGAGAAGTACACCGCGAAAGATCGACTTGTGATTACGGGTGGCAGCGCGGGCGGCTTGCTGATGGGCGCGGTGATGAACATGCGGCCCGATCTCTTCAAAGCCGTCGTCTCTTACGTCCCGTTCGTCGATGTCATCAACACGATGCTCGACGCCTCTCTGCCGCTGACCGTGCAGGAGTATCTCGAATGGGGCAACCCAAACGAGAAAGAGGCTTACCTCTACATGAAGTCTTACTCGCCTTACGACAATCTCGAAGCGAAGAACTATCCGGCGCTCCTCGTCAAGACTTCCTTAAACGATAGCCAAGTGATGTATTGGGAGCCGGCCAAGTACGTCGCTAAACTGCGCGCAATGAAGACTGACAGCAACCCACTTTTGCTCAAGACCAACATGGGCGCGGGCCACGGCGGCGCGTCCGGGCGCTACGACGCATTGCGTGAGGTGGCATTCGACTATGCGTTTATCCTGAGTCAGTTCGGGATCACGAAGTAAGCGGGAATGAAATTAGCCGCGAAGCGGTGGACGGTTTCATCCATCTATCGCTTCGCGGCCTGAGTGGGGAGAGAGACGCGAGTTGTGGCGGCGAGCTTTAATGCTCAGTGTCCGGGAAGTGCAGCGCGCTATCGGAGAGCGCGCTCCGGCGTTGGACGTGGATCAGCAGCGTTTCGAGATAGCAGCTTAGATTTTCGAGCAGCGGGCCGAACGTTGCTGGCGTTTGCGGCTTCGCCAGCCGTTCGATGAACCTCTCGCATTCTTCCCAATCCTTGTACATCAAATAACACATCGTTCCCTTGCGGAAGCGTTTGAGATGCTCGGTCATAACGGCGATGGCGAATTGATCGCGGTCGCTCGCGGCGCGGCGCGCACACTTAATTAAGCCTTGCAGTTCTTGGATCAAGATGAGCGATTGTTGTCGCCGTGCGGGCAGACCGTCGAAGAGGCACGCGCCGTCGAATTCGGGATCGATGACCTGCGCGAGGGTGATGGTCGATTGCTGAAAGCAGTTGCGGAGCAGCCCGTGCGCGTTCTCCAGTTTGGCCCGCACCACATTGGGCGGCGTGCCGTCTTCGAGTCCAAGCAATTCCTCGTCGCTGACGCGCTCGACTTCGTGGTTGATGGCATAGCCGAGACTGTCGAAAGCCTCGCGCAACGGTTCCGGGAAATCCTCAGTGCGGAGCGCGAGCGATTCGACGAAGCTGCTCAAGGCGTGGGCTTCCCGCCGCACGTGTTTCAGGACCGACAGCGTTGAGAGCATCACGCGGTCTTGCTGAAAGTTGGCTTCGGATAGCCGTAAGTAATCGAGAGTGCGTGATAACTCGGAAAAGATGTGGCGCAGTAATGTGCCGGTCGGGTACGGATCGATGTGCGCGAGTAATTCGTAGAGCGGGGCGGACAGGGTGGCCGGCGCTGCGTCGGGCAGCGTTGAGCGCTCTGTGGCGGCGATAGCGTTGCTGGCCGTGAGCGTCGAACAGATTAGATTTTCTTCGGTGAGGAGTAGGGTGGCGACGTTGCTGCTCATATGCTTCCTCTTCTTAAAGTAACTTGGTGCGGGCGGCGCGGCAGACGCGGAGCCGGTCGGTTGATTGTCCCGGCTGAAGCGCTTTCGGATTTCATCCCGCGCCTCTCGCCGTCAACTCAATTATCAAGAGGTGTGCCACAAGCCGCGCCGGCTGTTTCGCCTGCCGGAGCAAACCGGTTTTAGCGTTTATGCTCAGGAACTACGAACGGGCGAGCCGCAAGTGAGAGACGCACGAGGCATTGATTTGACAGCTCACAGTCACCCTGACCTGTCAGCCTGACGGACGCTTACCAGAAGAATGAGCGGCGCATCTCTCTCCGTCGTCCCATGACGGACGTTCATCGCCGCTGATGCTCTCGTGCTATCCTAGAACGTATCTCAGCGAGAAGATTGGCCCGGATGTCCATCGCCAAAACTAAAGCGGCGCTCAGAAAGCCTGAGCGCCGCTTTTCTTTTTGACTTCAGTTTGAAGTCTTACTTGGTAAATTTCTGTTGCCTGAGCAGTGTTCGCAATTTCATCCGCGCCTTGTGCAACTGCGACTTCGATGTCCCGACCGAACAGCCGAGGATGCGTGCGATCTCCTCATGCTCATGCCCCTCAATGTCGTGCAAGATAAAGACCGTCCGATACCCCGGCGGCAACTGTCCAATCGCCTTGTCTAAGGCAATTCTGTCCACCACCGGCATCCGATTCGGATTCTCTGTCCCCTGCACAATCTGCACCGGCACATCACCATCGTCAGTGGTCTGCTCTGAGCGGACACCGCGTTTGCGAAAGTGCATCAACACTTGATTGACGGTGAGGCGATGCAGCCACGTCGTAAAGGCTGACTCGCCGCGAAACGAGCCGATCTTGCGAAACAGTTGGATGAAGACTTCTTGAGCGAGGTCTTCCGCTTCGGCGACATTCTGCGTCATGCGTAAGCAGAGGGAATAGACGCGGCGATTGTGGCGCGCGTACAACTCCTCGAACGCCGGCATATCGCCCGCTGCCGCTTGCTGCGCCAGCGCTTTATCACTCGTCGGCTTGAGTTCTTCTTCCGCCGCGCGTTTGACGTTTTGCACTAATGGGAAAGTTAAAGTGTTTGTCATTACGTCGTTTGAAAGAGCAAGATCAGTGCCACTGGCAAGCCGGCAAAACCCCACGAAATCAGCACGTACTCTGTAAAGAACTGTAAAATTCGGCGCAAAATGACCAAATCAGGCATGGCCGGACGCAAAGCGTGTAATGAATGAGTGTAGTGTTGAATGATTTCTGGCCGCCCGTTTAGAGGAAACATTCAGACTGCGCCGGGTGAACAAGTTGGCGTATGTTCGATCAGTCGCGATTAACTTTTGCGAGATCGGTGAGATTGCCAGATCAACGAACACGCTCATAAAAGACGACGCGCAAGCCTTCGCCGAGATCGCGTGTCTCGCTTGGCCGGAAGCCTCGCAAGTAATCTTCGGGCATGAACGTGTCGGCGTCCACGACCGCGAGCGGAATTTCTGTGACGAGCCAGCGATCTATCTCCGGGAGGAAGCTACGGTAAATCTGCTCGCCGCCGATCACGAACAGTTCGCACGCCAGATACGGCTGTAAGGAGAGGACAGCAGTTTTGTCGCGCAGCGTCACGACGCCCGCCTGCGGCTCAATCTCAACTGACCGGCTCAAGATGATATTCAGTCGATTGGTGAGAGGCTTTTTCAGAGATTGCCACGTCCGCCGCCCCAGCACACAAGCGTGTCCGGTCGTCTGTTCTTTGAAAAATTTGAGATCGGCTGAATAACGCCACGGGAGCGCGCCGCCCTTCCCGATGGCCCCATTGTGATCGACCGCGACGATGCCGGTGATTGCCATATTCCTTTAACTTTCTTTGGCTTTACACCGCCACCGGAGCCGCGATCTTTCCGTGTGATTGGTAGCCAATCAAATTCAGATTCTCATAACGCATCTTCAGCAACCCTTCCAACCCGCGCAAGTGTCCGTCCTCGTCACGAATCTCCAGACGCGGCAACGGCAGCGGTTCGCGCGCGAGCAATTCATGTACTTGATCGAGATGATTCAAATAAATGTGGTAATCGCCGAGCGTGTAGATGAACTCGCCGACTGCCAACTCGCAGACGTGTGCGAGCATGTGCGTCAGCAGCGCGTAAGAACTGATGTTGAAAGGCACGCCGAGAAAAGCGTCCGCCGAGCGTTGGTACAGTTGACAGTGCAGGACGCACTCGCGTTCGACCTTGAAATGAAAGAGAGTATGGCATGGAGGAAGATCGACTTGATCGCAAACTCGCGGGTCCCACGCCGACAAGAGCAAGCGGCGCGAATTGGGATCGCGTTGGAGCAACTCGACCAAGCGCGCGATCTGATCGACACCGTTACGTTCAGGATAATCGCCGCCGAATGAGCGCCAGAGCCATCCATAAATGGGACCAAGATCGCCCTCCTCGCGCCCGAAGCGGCTCGTGTGTTCAAGGTCAGCCCACTCGGCCCAGATGTCCACGCCGCGCGCGCGCAAGTCTTTCTCGTTCGTGCTGCCGGAGAGAATCCAGAACAATTCTTCGCACATCCACCGAAACGGTAAGCGCTTAGTAGTTACGATGGGGAAGCCTAGACGTAAATCGAATCTAGTCTGAAAGCCGAAATGAGAAATAGTTCCGATGCCCGTGCGATCTTCGTGGCGCGTGCCGTGAGTCAGGATCGACTTGAGCAGATCGTGATACTGTTTCATGTCCGTTGAAATTCGTTAGAATGAAGCCACAGCGACGGCATCTTACACGGCAGGCGCGGCAGAGGTAAACCGATGACGGTGCGGAAGATTGTCGAATACCCCGCCAAAATTCTCGCCATCGCAGGCGAGCCGGTAACAGCGTTTGACGAACAGCTTAAAACGCTGGTCGAAGACATGTTCGAGACGATGTACGACGACGGCGGCGTTGGATTAGCCGCGCAGCAGATCGGCCTCTCGCTTCGCCTTTTCGTGATGGACTGCGAGGGCATCAAACTCGTTGCCGCCAACCCTGAAGTCATCGCGCGCGAGGGCAAGCAACTCGCCGATGAAGGCTGCCTCTCAATCGGCAAAGTCCACGCGCCTCTGAAGCGTGCGTTGCGCGTCACGCTCCGAGCGCAAGACACAAACGGCGAATGGTTCGAGCGCACAGCCGAAGGACTCGCCGCGCGCTGCTTTCAACACGAGACAGATCACAACAACGGCATCCTCTTTATCAACCATCTCTCGCCGCTCAAGCGCGGGATGGTGCTGAAGCGTTTTCAGAAGATGAGGAAAGGGCAGTAGCCCGACCGTCAGGGAGGGCGCTCTCAGTCAGCAGGGGGCAGGAGTAGAAAGCAGTCAAACCGCCAATCAGTTCTCCTGCCGTCTGCCCCCTGCCCCTGCCTCCTGTTCGATCGACGCTCTCCCTGACGGTCGGGCTACTACCCTTCGTCACGCCGCCGGCTGCTGCTGGCTGAGGCAGTGGATTGTTCCCATGCCCCAGACGAGCGGTTCGGCGTGGATGGGGACGGCGCGGCGCGTGGGGAAAAGTTTTTGCAGCGTCTCGACGGCGCGGGCGTCGTTCGGATGATTGAAGATAGGGACGAGGACGACGTTGTTGGCGATCAGGAAATTGGCGTAGCTGGCGGGCAGGCGATCTTCGTGACCGAAGACTGCGCCGGGCATCGGTAAGGGGACCAGTTCGTAAGGACGCCCGTGCGCGTCCGTCTCATGTTGCAGCCGCCGGTAGTTGTCTTGCAGGATTTCGTAGTTCGAATCAACCCGATCATCTTCGAGGGCGCAGACGATAGTGTGCGGTGAAGTGAAACGCGCGATGTCATCGATGTGGCCGTCGGTGTCGTCGCCGATGATGCCTTCGCCCAGCCAGAGAATTTTCTGGACGTTGAGATAATTTTTCAAGTACTCCTCGATCTCTTCGCGCGAGAGATGCGGATTGCGGTTCGCGTTGAGCAGGCATTGTTCGGTCGTCATCACGACGCCCGCGCCGTTGACTTCAATCGCGCCACCTTCCAACACAATGCCCGGCGTGAAGCGTGGAACATTGAGAATGCTCTCCAACTGCGCCGGAATGTGGTCGTCGCTCTTCAGTTCTTCATACTTGTCGCCCCAAGCGTTGAAGACCCAATCGTTGAAAGCCAACTCGCCCGCGCCACGAATGAGAAAATTCGGGCCGTAATCGCGAATCCACGAATCGACGGTCGGCAAACGGATGAAACGGACATTCTCCGCGCCGTCGAAGCGGCAGCGAGCGCGCACGGCTCGTTCAGTCTCTTCCGTATCGACCAGCACACAGACTCGTTCGTGCGGCGCGAGCGCGGCCATGATCTGCAAATAGATTTCTTCGACTTGCGGCACGCGCTCCGGCCACGTCAAAGGGTCTTTCGGCCACGCCAGCCACGTCGCCGCGTGCGGATGCCACTCCGCCGGCATCCGGTAGCCGAGTTCTCTGGGCGTTTGCTTGCTCGTCATTTGGTCGAAGGCGATTCGAGGAAGCGATAGCCCAAGCCGCCGTATGATTCGATCCGGCGGTCGCGCAGGAACGGCCAGTTCTGCCGGGTGCGCTCGATGTTTTCCAATGGGCATTCGATAACTAAAATTTCTTCCTCATCAGCCGAAGCCTTCGCGATAATGCGCCCGAACGGATCGACGACGAATGACTGGCCCCAGAATTTGAGCTTGCCTTCCTGCCCGACGCGGTTGACCACGACGACATAGACGCCGTTCGCAATCGCATGTCCGCGCTGGATCGTCTCCCAAGCCTGATGCTGCGCTTCGTTCATCTCCGCTTCTTCATCCGGCAGCCAGCCGATAGCCGTCGGATAAAACAAGAACTGCGCGCCGGACAAAGCCGTGAGCCGCGCCGCTTCAGGAAACCACTGATCCCAACAGACGAGCGCGCCGATCTTGCCGTGTTGCGTATCGTGCGCGGCGAAGCCGAGATCGCCGGGCGTGAAATAGAACTTTTCGTAATAGAGCGGATCGTCCGGGATATGCATCTTGCGATACTTGCCAACGATCTGGCCGTCGGCATCGATGACCACAGCGGTGTTGTGATACAACCCGGCGGCGCGCTTTTCAAACAGCGAGGCGATGATCACGATCTCGTTTTTCTTCGCGACACTTGAGAGCGTCTCGGTCGAAGGGCCGGGGATCGTCTCGGCCAGTTTGAAGAGTTCGATGTCTTCGGTCTGGCAAAAATACTGCGAGCGGAAAAGCTCTTGCAGGCAGACGACCTGCGCGCCCCGCTTCGCGGCTTCGTTAATGCGCGAGATCGCTTTCTTCATGTTGGCTGCCGGTTCCGGCGCGCAAGTCATCTGCACCAGCCCCACGGTGACGCTGTCCGACGATTTCTTTTTCGGCATGGCCGCGAGTATAGCAAAACGAGGGGTGAGTCTCA
>JALZKK010000245.1 GCA_030859285.1 Acidobacteriota bacterium
TCGCTGATCAAGCCTTTCTCTTGCAAGCTCTGGCGGAACACTTTGATCGGATCGCGCTCTTGATATTTCTCGATCTCGGCGCGCGTGCGATACTGACCGGGATCGGACATCGAATGGCCCATGAAGCGATAGGTGCGGACTTCGAGGAGCGACGGCAGACATTCTGTGCGGGCGCGCTCGACGGCCCGCCGTGTCGCGGCGTAAACCGCCAGTACGTCCATGCCATCGACAAACTCGGAAGCCATGTCGTAAGCGCCGGCTTTCTCGGAAACATCTTGCAGCGACTTCGCGCGCTTAAGCGCTGTCCCCATGCCGTATTGATTATTTTCACAAAGGTAGATGCACGGCAGTTTCCACAGTTGCGCCATGTTCAGAGACTCATGGAACGCGCCTTGATTGACGGCGGCTTCGCCGAAATAGCAGAGCGTGGCTTGATCCGTGCCTTTGTATTTGGTGGCGAAGGCGACGCCGGTCGCGAGCGGTATCTGCCCGCCGACAATGCCATGCCCGCCGAGAAAATTCACATCGCGGTCGAACAAGTGCATCGAGCCGCCTTTGCCTGCTGAACAACCGCCGGCCCTGCCGAATAATTCCGCCATCACTTCATCGGCGGGAATCCCCTTCGCAAGAGCTTGGCCGTGATCGCGATAGCTCGTAATCACATAATCATCTGGCCTCAATGCCGCGATGGAACCGACGGCGACGGCTTCCTGCCCGATATAGAGATGGCAGAAACCGCCGATCTTGCCGAGCGTGTAGGCTTCGGCAGACTTCTCCTCGAAGCGGCGGATCAGTGCCATTTGATAGAGCATGTGGAGGAGCGTCTCTCTGTCCAACTCTTCCATCTGCGCTTGCTGGCTCTGCTGACGCTGTTCGTGTTCTTCGCGTAACTCTTCGGGATCAATTTGGTCAGTCACGGGCGCTTCGGCAACGCCGGTCGCCGCAGTGTCCGAAGCCTGATCACGAGGTCGCAGGGGTGTCACCTTCAATTCGCTCATAGAGATTTTCTCAGGCAAGTTGCCACCAGCACACCGGCTCTCTCGGTAGGCGCGCGAATTATCGCGCAGGTGGACATGAACAAAACTTGCGAAAGGGTTGTTACGAGCCGCGATTATACGCGAGAGAGAAGCCCGCGCGCAAAAGCGAGCATCAAGAGCCTCTGGCAACGAGAGCAATTAAGAAGTGGGACACCATCTGGTCACAACTATCCAGCACGATTCATCGTGCTGTCCCGCGTAGTGGGCAATTAGACCAGCCGTTTGACGGCTGGGGCAGATTCGATGCGTTTTTTCCAGCGCGTTGCAACGCGCTTATAAATCATGGCTTGAGCCAACCTATCAAGGCTCAAGCCAGAGGCGGGAAGGACGTTCAAACGCCCTCCCAACATTGATGGCCGAAGCGTCCCAGCCGTCAAACGGCTGGTCTAGTTGCCCTGCGGGAAAGCCGCGTCAACGCGGCTGACAAAAGTGTGCTCCCTTTTTTGTTTACACCCTCCGGTCAGCAGCACATGAAAAAAGCGCGCCGCACTAATGCTGCGCGCTGAATCGTAAAGGTCAGGTCTTGGATGGCGACTACCGATAGGCTTCGATGGAGGCCACGACTGAAGTAGTGGGCGCGGGTTGTAACCGGCGGTTGTGCTTGTCCTGCTGCATGGCGTGGACGGCTGCGTTCAAGAGCTGCTCCGCCGTTTCGCCGTTGATCGGAAAGGTGGCGAGACCGATACTCAGCCCGATTTTAATGGTCGTCCCGGTGCGGGCCGGGAAGCGGTAAGATTCGACGGCGGCACGGACGCGCTCGGCGATCATCACGGACACTTCCTCGGAGGCCATCGGCATGATCGCGACAAATTCATCGCCGGCGTAGCGCGCGAGAAGGTCCATCTGGCGCAACTGCTTTTTGATCACCGCCGCGACTTCATGCAATATGCGGTCGCCGACGCCGTGGCCGTGAGTGTCGTTGACGCGCTTGAACTCGTCCAAGTCGATGCAGAGAACCGTCAACGGTTCATCGCGCAGGCGTTGGCATTCCGCGATCCGCTGTTCGAGGGTGTGATGGAAAGAACGGGAGTTCGGCAATTCCGTCAGCGGATCGATGAGCGCGCGCTCTTTCGTCTTCTCGAAGGTCAAGGCATTGTTGAGCGCAGTCGAAGCGTGGTGGGAGACGGATTCGAGCAGACGCACCTGCTCGGTGGTGTAACTGGCGCGCGTCGAAGCGTAGAGCGTGATCGCGCCGAAAGCTCCGTTCTCGCGGATCAGTGGGGCGACGAGGACGCCCTTGATCTGGCCGGCGATCTCTTCCGGGATGCCGACGAGATCAAGCTCCGGCGGCGTGTTGCACATCGAGCGCGCGTTGGCGATGACCCAACCGGTGATGCCTTCGCCGATGGTGATCCGCCGGTTCATGAAGGCCCCGGCGTGTTCGCCAGCGACGTGGATTGCGCGCGCCTTGCCGCTCAGATCGTCAACTAAATAAATAGCGCAAGTTTCAAACGGAACGATAGCACGGAGCTTGCTGGCGACTAACGTCACCGTGTCTTGCAAATTGAGCGACGAACCGATGGTCTGCGCGATCTCGTGCAGGGCATAAACCTCGCGCTGCGCTTCCAAGATCGAACGGAAACCGGCGTCTCCATCCAGCGAGCCGAGGATGTCAGAGGCGAGACCGGCGTCGGGGCGTGCGCTGGCAAGTCCGGGATTATCTTCAGACGCGACCTGCTCCTGAATGTCTTGCTCGGCGATCAACTGGTCGAAAAAGTCGATGTGTTTGATGAAGACTTCGACGACGCGCGGATCGAAGGAAGAACCGGCCATCTTTTGCAACAGCGCGAGCGATTCTTCACGCTTCATGCCGACGCGGTACGGGCGGTCACAGCGCGTCGCATCGTAAAAGTCCACCACCGAAATGATCCGCGCGACCAATGGAATCTGCTCGGCCTTAAGACCTTTCGGATAGCCGGAGCCATCCCATTTTTCATGATGAAAGCGCACGATGTCTTCCACCGGATAAGGGAAGCTGACGCGCTTAATGATGTCGCCGCCGACGATGGTATGAATCTTCATCTTCTCAAACTCAGCAGCCGTCAGCTTGCCCGGTTTGTTCAAGATGTATTCCGGCACGGCCAGCTTGCCCACATCATGTAAGAGCGCGCCCGCGCGCAAAGCCATCAACTCGCCTTTGCCGATGCCGAGCAGCCGGCCTAACTCCAGCGCGTAAATCTGCGTCCGGCGCACATGGCCGTGCGTCGTCTGATCTTTCGCGTCGATGGCAATTGCCAACGACTCGATAGTGTTCATGTGCAGCTCGGCGATCTCTTCGACGTGCCGTAATTTCTCCCGCTGGTTGCGCTTGATCTCTTCAAGCCGCTGCTCGTTGAAACGATAGAGCAAATAGACCAAGATATTGATGAAGACGCCGACGAGGAGATACGAAAATTGGCCGCTATGCAACGCCGAATAGAAGAGCGCCGCCGAGACCGCGCTCGTCAGTTGTGCCATCGCCGACCAGACCAGACTCCCTTGTGAGAGAACAAATCGGGCTTTCCCCGTCTCAAAGGCGATATAGACCGTCGATGCCAATGTGTTGAGCGCATATTGAACAATTCCCAACGCGAGCAAAGGGATCAACAGCAAGCCGAGATGTGTGGCCTGCTCTCTGCTCACTGCCGGCTGGCCGGTCAAAAATTCCATCCACAGGCGGGCCACCGCCACCGCCAAGTAGATAGAGACGACCGCCGCCGAGATCGAGAACAGCCTGACCCGCCGATTGCGTTCATGGCGAGAGGCACATGCGCTGTCCGCCGCCGCCAACAGCATGGCTGCCGGCGCTCCGTACATCAAAGCCGCTAACAGAATAAACGCTTCGGCCAGCGTCTTGTGACTCTGGCCGGCTCCATCCGCGTTGACCAGTGAAACGGTGAACCGCCCGGCGGCCAACGTCAAAATGAGCAAGCCGCCGAACCAGACCAGATCGAGGAAGGACGGAACGACGGCCTGCGCCAGCGAAATGCAGAGGCACAAAACCGCTAACGCCAACACGCCGCACAGCAGCGTGAGACTCTTGAAATTTCCTGTCGGCATAGTTCGTGTGGGCGCTATCCTTAAACACTTCAAGCAGAGCTTGAGCCATCGAGGTTTGAGGCAAG
>JALZKK010000260.1 GCA_030859285.1 Acidobacteriota bacterium
GATCGCGCTCGTCGGGCCTGAGGGCGGCTGGGACGACGAGGAGATCGAACAAGCGCGCGACGCCGGCTGGCAACTCATCACGCTCGGCGGGCGCACGCTCCGCGCAGAGACGGCGGCCATTACGGTCGCCTGTTTGCTGCAACATCTGTGCGGCGATCTGCACTGAAGCGGATGATAGACGATGACCGAACCTGTCGGGCAATGGTCCATCGTCCGCTTTCTTTGACGAAACAACTCATGCGGGAGCAGAATAGGGACACCGAAAGCGCGCTCCACGCGGGAGGGTTTCTTCCCCGTCGCAATTGACCGCCAAACTCTTCCCCGGCCTGTTGCGCGCCAGCCGAAGTCCAAACTTGGAGGGAGCGTGTAGCGTATGGCTTTAACAAAGGAGGACGCCGTGCGGCAAGCCAAGAGCGATCTGGCGGCCCGGCTCGGCGTGGCGGAAGATGCGATTAAAGAAGATTCGGTTAAGGATGAGGATTTCCCGGATGCGGCGTTGGGCGCGCCAATCGAAGACGAGATGAGCGCTCAGATGATCACTTCAGGTTGGCGCATTCGCCTTCGCGCCGATGGGAAGAAATACGAGTATCGCGCGAGCCGCAACGGGCTGCGGCTCTACAACTACGAGGGCGAGAATTACCGCGTGTGAGCTGCAATGAAGTTTCACCGTGACGGCTGTGAGGTGTGGCAATGAACCGACATAATTTTTTCGGACACTTGGCGTTGGCAATCGCGGCGGTAATGCTGGCCGCGTTCATGGGACAGATGCGGCGGATGGGCGATGGCCCGGTGCGTGGAACATTCGTGAAGCGTGAGATACTTGAACAAGTTGAGCCGCACGCCGGGCCGGAGATCGAAGCGGCAGACGCAGAAGACGCCGAGGTGATTGTGCGTTTTCGCGCCGGCATTTCGACGGACGAGATTGAGCGGTTGACGGCGCGGCTCAATGATCGTCTCGAAGATCGTTTCGAGTTCATCAACAATGAAGCGGTGATCGCCGATGAAGATGATTTGAGCGCCGAAGCGGTCGCCGCCGAGTACAGCGCGCTGCCGGAAGTTCTCTATGCCGAGCCGAATTACGAGATCAATCTCTCACCCGTCGAGGACGAAGAGTTCCTTGAAGCCGAAGGCGGCGACGATGGAGACGAAGACGATCCGCCGGTGATCAAAAAGGGGCGGCGGCCCAATGATCAGATGTTCGCCGAGCAGTGGTCGCTCACCAACGAAGGGCAACGCGGGGGCAAGGCGCAGGCTGACATCAGCGCCGCGCTCGCGTGGGAGAAGACCACCGGCTCGGAGAAGATCGTCGTCGCTGTCCTCGACACCGGCGTTGATTACACGCACCGCGATCTCTTCAACAACATCTGGACACGCCCGAACGGAATGGCCCCGTACACGGATGAGCATCTCGGCTCGGTCAATGATCGGCACGGTTACGACGCCGCCGACAACGACGGCGATCCGATGGACGACAACGGCCACGGCACACACTGCGCCGGCATCATCGGCGCGGAAGGCGACAACAGCGAAGGCATCGCCGGCGTCAACTGGAAAGTCGAGATCATGCCGTTGAAATTCCTGTCGCGCGGCGGATCGGGGACGACGAAAGATGCCATCGAGGCCATCAACTATGCGATGGATCGCAAGAAAGCCGGTGTCAACATCCGCATCATCAGCGCGAGTTGGGGTTCGACCGCCCGCTCGCGCGCACTCGGCGACGCCATCAAGCGCGCCAGCGAGGAAGGCATTCTGTTCATCGCCGCCGCCGGCAATTCGCGCACCAACAACGACCGCATTCCGCACTTCCCTTCGAGCTACGACCTCCCGAACGTCGTTGCCGTCGCCGCATTGAATCGGCGCGACGAGTTGGCCTCGTTCTCGAACTACGGGCTGAAGAGCGTCCACATCGGCGCGCCCGGCGCGGAAATTTTGAGTACGTGGCCGGGCGACCATTACGAAGAGCATTCCGGCACGTCGATGGCGACGCCGGTCGTCTCCGGCGTGGCGGCGCTCGTGCTGTCAGCCAATCCAAAGATGTCGATGGCCGAGTTGCGCGCTCACCTACTCGATTCAGTCGATCCGCTGCCCGCTCTCAAGGGCAAAGTCTCGACCGGCGGACGCATCAACGCCGCCCGCGCCGTGCGCGCCGAATAGCGCAATTTAAGAACTGCGCCCGCCGCACGGCAACAACAGCCCCACAGTTCCGCAGAGAATGATGAATGCGGAATGATGAATGAAAGACAACTTACTTCTCATTCATCATTCCGCATTCCGCATTCATCATTTCAAGGAGTGTCATGCCCCATAACCCGACCGATTTATGCGATGCGTTTCGCGACCACATTGATGAGATCACTTTAGAATGGGTCCGTCGTGTGCAAAATGATCGGTATATGAAGTCGGACGATCAACTATCGCTGGCGCAGATCGTCGATCATGTGCCGCAGATGCTCGAAGAATTGTGCGATCTGCTCTCGCAAGAAAACGAGCCGGATTTTGAGACGATCCGCGCTTCCAGCCAGCACGGGTACATTCGCGTGGCGGAAGGCTATTCGCTCCTCGATCTGCTGCGCGAGTTGGAACTGCTGCGCGACTGCGTTTTCAACTTCGTCGCCGAGACGGAGATCAAACACGATATCAACCGCGCCGATATGCTCCGCGCCTTGAAGACCGTCAATCATTACTTCGGCGAGGATACATTGTTTATCGTCGAGCATTTCTTAAAACAGTCGCGAGCGACCAGTGGCAAGTGACGAGTTAGAGGGAGCGCAGTTGAGACAGATGTCGCCGCCGTTTGTGTTGGCCGTCGATGTCGGCACGTCGAGCGCGCGGGCGGCGTTATTCGACGCGACGGGGCGCGAAGTTGAAGGGACGCTGGCGCGCGTCGAGCGCGAATTTCGCACGACGCCGGACGGCGGCGCGGAGTTAAACGCGGACGCGGCCATCGAGGATGTGACTCGCACTGTCGATGCGGCGCTCGCTCAAGCGGAGGCGCGCGGTCTCAACGTCGAGGCGGTCGCCGTTTCGTGTTTCTGGCACAGTCTCGTCGGTGTTGACAAAGATGCGCGCGCGTTGACGCCACTCTACGGTTGGGCGGACACGCGCGCCGCCAACCAAGTGTCGGAGTTGCGCCGCCGCTTCGACGAGCGCGCGACACACGCACGCACCGGCTGTCGTTTTCATCCGAGCTACTGGCCCGCGAAATTGTTGTGGCTTCAGCGCGAACAGCCGGGCATTTTTAGCCGCGTCACGCGCTGGCTAACTTTCGGTGAATTGTTGCTCTCGCGTCTCTGCGGCGAACAGTCGGCGAGCGTCTCGCTGGCTTCCGGCACGGGACTTTTGGACGTGCGCCGCTGCGTGTGGGATGATGAGCTTCTCAACGGTTTACAGTTAAGCATTGATCGATTGCCGCCGCTCGCCAAAGACGGCGCGGCCTTCACG
>JALZKK010000271.1 GCA_030859285.1 Acidobacteriota bacterium
GGTTGGAGCGTTGATACAGGTCAAGGCAAACGAATACGCCGCCCGGCATCAAAGCCTTTCTTATCGTTCTGAGGATGAGTTCGGTCGGCAAATGATGGAGTGTCGTAAGTGTCGCAATGCAATCAAACTGATTATCCGGGAGATGATAAGTCATCACATCGTCCTCGACGAACTTAATGTTCGGATAAAGTTGCGAGCGTTCCTGAGCGAGGCGAATCATCTGCGGGGATAAGTCGATTGCGAGAACCTTCTCGGCACATCGAGCAAGCAAGTGGGAGAATTTCCCCGTGCCGCAACCGATTTCAAGAATCCGTCGGCACTGTTCCGGAATCTGACTCATCAAATACCCGTGATAATGCGCGTTATGATTCCAACTCTCGTCGGAGAGCAGGGCGATCCGATCAAAATCGGACTGAATTGATTTCAGCGTTTGTCTCGGTTGGCTCATTAACTCTCTGCTCTCCGGCATGACGCCCCCAGCAACCTAACTCTCCATTCATCATTCATCGTTCATCGTTTGCTTTTCTGCTTCCCGGTTTGCTCGCCGGCTCGCCGCGCTGGCAGGCGGGACAAGCGGCGGGCGCGAGGGCCGGCACATCGAGCGTGGCGAGGGCAGTGCGGGGAACTCCGACATCGGCGCGGCTTCCTGAACGATCAATGATCGAGGCGGCCCCGACGACGCGCGCGCCTGTCGCGCGCATGGCCTCAATCGTCTCGCGCGTCGAACCGCCGGTCGTGATCACGTCTTCGACGACGAGGACACTCTCGCCTGCGCGGACGCTGAAGCCGCGCCGCAGCGTCATTCGCCCCGCTTCGCGTTCGGTGAAGATCGAGCGTGCGCCGAGCGCGCGGGCTACTTCGTGGCCGATCACGATGCCGCCGATGGCGGGTGCGGCGACGGTCTCGATCCGCTGGCCTTGAAATTTCGCCGCCAGCGCGCGCCCGAAGGCTGCGGCTTCCGCGGGATATTGCAGCACGAGCGCGCATTGCAAATAGCGCGAGCTGTGCAGCCCGCTCGTCAAAACGAAATGGCCTTCGAGCAGTGCGCCTGTGCGTTTGAACCTTTCAATCACTTCGTCCGTGTGCATCGCACTCCCTCTCTTCTGTCGCCGGCTCTCTCGCGTGCTACAATCCGGGTGATGTCGTCGCCACCACCACCGCTCAATTTAATCTCCGACTCGCTGCTCGTGCAGGAAGCCTTTGAACTGTTACAGCGCCAACGCAGCCGACGCGCCCGCGCCGAGATGATCGCCGCGTCGATTCTCCAACTGCCCGATCTCGATCCGCCGACGGCTTCGCTGATCGTTTCCGACTTGATCAAAGACGACTGCCGCTTATTGCTGACGGACGAACATGAAGTCGTCCTTGCGTGCGAAGACGCGGAGCGGCGCGCGCTCGGCGAGATCGATTTCGTCGTCGTCGATGTCGAAACCACCGGCGCGAAAGCCCCGCCCGGTCGGATCACGGAGATCGGCGCATATCGCGTCAGCCGCGGACGAATCGTCGCCGAGTTTCAGACGCTGGTCAACCCGCAGACGCTGATCCCGCCCTTCATCGTCGGACTGACCGGCATCACCGATCAGATGGTGAAGGACGCGCCGCTCTTCGGCGATGTCGTCGAGCGTTGGCTGGAGTTTGCCGGCACGTCCGTACTGGTCGCGCACAACGCGCCGTTCGATGTTCGCTTCATCAATCACGAAGTCGCGCAAGTCTTTCCAGGACGCCGCATGATCAACTCGCAACTCTGCACCGTCGCCCTCTCGCGCCGCGTCGTCCCGAACCTGCTCAACCATCGTCTCCACACCGTCGCCGCACACTTCGCCGTCAAGATCAACGGACGCCACCGCGCTGCCGGCGACGCCCGCGCCACTGCCGAAGTTTTCGTCCGTCTCTTAGAAATACTGGACCAGCATGGCGTCCGCGACTTGGCTGCCGCGCGCAGATTCAAGAAGTCAGAAGTCAGAAATTATCAGAAGTCAGAAGTCAGAAGTCAGAAGTCAGAAGCCAGAAGGTAAAAAGCCTTCTGTTGCTTTGCGCCTATTCATCCCCACTATTCGCTTTTCCGATGGCAAGCACATCAGATGTCTTTCACTGGCCTCTGACTTCTGACCTCTGATCTCTATTTTTCAGCATATTTCTTCCAATGAAGAACAGCACGATCAGCACGGCCAGAGTAATGCCGATGGCCGGGTAGTATTGCGCCAGCAAATCTTTCGCGCGCTCGCCAAAACGCACCGCGAGATAACCTTCGAGCAAAAAGCGAAACATGCGTCCGGCGGCGACGGCGATGACGAAGCGCAGCAAGTTCAGGCGGAACACGCCAGCCGTCACGACGAACAATTTGAACGGAAATGGCGGCGGCAAGATCGAAGCGACCAGCACGGACAGCACATCGTAGCGGTCGATCAACTCTTTGACACGCGCTTGCTTGGCCGCCGAGAAACGCTTGAGCGCGCGGCCTCCGGCCCGCTGCGAGATGAAATATAAGATCACGCAGCCGATCACCGAGCCAACCGTCCCGGCCACCGCATACAACGGCATCCACGCCGGACGCGCCGTCGAGAGCAGGATCATCACGGCATCCGGCCCGCCCGGCATCGGGACGAGCGCTGAATCCAGCAACGCAATCGCGAAGATACCAAACGGCCCGAACGCTACGAGATACTGTGAGATTTGCGCCAGCCCGTTAGTGACCTTTCGCAATAACCATTTCACTTATCAATTGTCCTCTCTATTTGCGGCTGCGCCGCCCTGCTGTGCGGAAAGGCTGTGCCTTTCCCGGACGGCATTCTTTCTTCGAGAGGCTACGCCTCGCGCTTCGCACCGGGAGGCGCAGCCTCCGAAATGTAAAGTGCGCGAAACGACGGAAAGCCAGAGGGTTTCCGCATATCGAGCGGCATAGCAGCAAAGCGACATTCTCTTAATCCGCTGCCGCACAATTAAACCTCGCCCGGCGTCTCGCTCACACTCTCCGCATCGCGCTCACTTTCGTCCAAGCTCGCAGTTCCGCGCACGCGCTTGACGATCAAATAGATCAGTATGCCAACTAACACCGCGCCGCCGACTGCGCCAAGCATCATCAGGCCGTAACGTTTGATAAACTCGATGACTAACGCACCGTAAAAGACCGCAAGCGCACCTTCGACGTAGTAACGAAAGCTGCGCGCGATCATGATCGTCATCATAAAACGCCAGCGCGGATATTCGAGCGCGCCCGCCGTCGCCACGAAAATCTTGAACGGCATCGGCGGCGGCAACAGCGCCGGAATCGCCAAAGTTAAGAAGCCGTAACGCGCGTAAGCCCGCTCGACGCGTTCGATGTGTTCGGCGCGGAAACGCCGCCGCAACACGGCTTGCCCGCCGCGCTGCATGATCGTGTAGAGCAACATGCACCCGATCACCGATCCCAAAGCGGCGAACAGCGGGAAATAAAAGACCGCCTTCGGATCGCTGTAGCAGCGCATCACGACGAGGTAATCATTGATCTCTGGCAGAGACAGCAGCGACGAATCCAACGCCCCGATCAGCACCATCGCCGGCCCCGCCACATAAATCGGCACGGCCACGATAAAAACTTGCAGCCGCTCCGCGATCTCTTTCAGCCAATCGAACATAACACTCAAGTTCAAAGTTCAAGGTTCAAAGTTCAAAGTCTAATGTCCAAACATTCAATTCCCAAACTCTCAATAAAGTAACGACTGCCGGCCCGACATCTTTCATCACAGGCAGCGAGACAAACTTTGAACTTTGAACCTTGAACTTTGAACTTACTTGACGGGCGTGAACAGCGCAGGCGAGTCGTAGGTGACGCCGAAGGTGAGGCCGGTGCGGGGGCTGAAGTCGGTCAGCCCGGCGATGCCGGCGAAGTCGAAGCGGAGGCCAGAGGTTTTGACTTGGAGGCCGAGGCGCGCTTCCGAGAGCGGCTCAGTGCCGATGGGCGCGCGGCCCTGCCGGGTGTTAGCGCGACCGTTGATCTCGCCGGCGAGATTGATCTGGCTGTTCAGACGATAGATGCCGGCGATGCCGTAGAGCAGCACATCGTTCTGCGTGAATCTTTCGGTCGGCGCGCTGAGGATACCGATGCCGAGATTGCCAAAGAGATTCAAGCGATCATCGCGCCCGAATTTTTTGCCCGCGAGGACGAGACCGAAAGCGTTGGTCTGATTGGTCCCTAGCCCGCGCGACTCGTCGGAGTTCGGCAGTTCGACGCCGAACTGAAAGCCGAGCGAGGGCCCGCGCCGCGTCTCGTTCCGCAACTTGATTTTGGTGGAGAGGCGAAAGTCGCCGGTGTCGTTCGTCGAATTAGCGCCGGGCGCGAAGCCGCGCATGACGGGCGGGTTAGGCGCAGCGGAATTGATGCTCAAAAAATTTTGGATGACGCCCTCAAGTTGGACTTCGACGTTGGGTGACAATCCGATGTTGACGCCGACGACGCCGACTCTGGTGAGATCGCCCGTCAAACCGGAGAACGGAAACTTCGCGTTCTGGAAAAAATCCACGCCCACTTCAAACCGCGCCGAGCCGGGCGGGATGATGTCCACATCCTCGGTCAACAGCGGTCGCTGCTGCGCGGCGACGGCGATGAGGCAAACGAGCGTGAACAAAATGGTCGAGCAGGCATGTATCAAGTGGCGACAGCGGGACGGCATCATGCGGGCGTCTCCCTTGGCTGAGTTCGGATGAGTCGAAGTAGTCCGCTCAAAAATTTCCGGCGAATTGTAGTGGCTTGCCTCACCGAGCGTCAACACGGAGAGACATTAACCGACAGGCAAGCATGACGCTCAAGCGAGGGCGCTGATAAATTGTGCTTGCCTATGTTTGCTCTCTCCGGCAGCAACACCCACCGAGCTTTAAGCGCGCGGGCGTTGCTGCTGGGCTGACGACCCTCGCGACGTTGTTTCATCTGTTCCGGCGTTTTCTCACCTTTGCGGCTACCCCGGCCAATCCAGTGGCGAGCAGCAATAGTGTCGCCGGTTCGGGTACAGCGGTGGACGGAGCGGCTGGACCGAAAGTCACGGGGCCGATGGCGAAGTCCGGGATCGTGTGGTTCACGACGAGACTCGTAATCACATCACCGTCGGTCGCGCGCACGCCCACAAATGCGCTGCCGACCAGTCCGAAAGTGCCGACGCTGAAGGTTCTGAGCGCCGTCGAGCCGTTGAAGGCCGTGAAGGTAAAGCTGAAGCCCGGCGGCCCCGTGAAGTTCGGCCTCGCCAAGAAGCCGAGTTCCCCGACGCCGGTGGCGAACGTGATGGTGATCGGGGCTGAGCCTTGACCAAAGGCGTTGCCCGTGGACAGTTGCCCCGGGAAGATTGTACTGATCACGAATAGCCCGCTCGGTTTGGTGAACGTCAGTGTGTTACCGCCTGCGGCAATGACTAGTGGATTAGGCAGGATGGTGGCTGACGTACCCGGGATTGGCGTGCCGGGGGGGAAGGCGGCAGTGACATCTGCGGGATTGAGTTGTGAAACTGAGGTTAGCTGCACCGCGTCAGCGTAGGCTGGCGGAGATGTGACGAAGCTGAAGGCGCACAGCGCTAGGACGAAGACGAGCTTGCTTTTAACTAACATGGGTGTTCTCCTTCGTTCGTAGAGGCCAGAGCGGATCACTCCCGCGACGTAGATGCGTGCCGATCTGTCAAAAGCTGTGAAAGGTGGAGCAGTCTCCGCTGGACCAGCCCGCGGTTCGGCTTCGGGGTGGGGATAATATGCCTGACGCGGCTGGCCCGTCAATACGGACGCGGGCGATAGACTGTTGATGACGGACAGAGGCCAGAAGGTTCTCATTCGTCGCCAACGACTTATTGCCTTTTATTTTTTCTTTGGCCGTCTTCATGTAGCATCTTTGACGGCTCTGACAAATCCTGAGAAGTTTTCGGCTCACGCATGAATCAAAGATACGTTTCTTTTCTCTTACTATTGCTCCTCTTTTTTCAGGCCCTGCCCTTCACCGCCCGGACTCCGGCAGCTTCGCCCGTCAGTAACAAAACTTCGCCAGTCGCCGGATTGCGCGCGAGCGTTACCATCCGGCGTGACGAGCGCGGCATTCCGCACATCACTGCTGCCAATGAAGACGATCTCTATTTCGCGCAAGGGTATGTCACCGCGCAGGATCGTCTGTGGCAGATGGACTTGCTACGGCGGACAGCGCGCGGCGAGTTGGCGGAGATTTTCGGGCAAGCAGTTTTGGAAGACGATAAACGGCGACGCACCTATGGGTTCACTCGCATCGCCGCCGCATCTCTCGCGACGGCCACGCCGCCGGTGCGCGCTGCGCTCGAAGCCTATGCGCGGGGCGTCAATGCTTACATCGCTTCGCTTGATGGCAGCGCGGGCAAAAAGCTGCCGCTCGAATTTTTGATCCTGCAATACCAGCCGCGCGCATGGACGCCGATTGATTCGCTGGCTCTCGCCAAGAATTTCGACGAAGTTCTCTCGACTACTTGGCCGACCGATTTGCTGCGCGCTCTGCTCGCGGATTTGCCGGCGGAGCAGCGAGAATTTTTGTTGCCCTCTTCGTCTGCGCTCGACGTGATCGTCGTCGGCAACGACCGCGCGCCGCAGAAGAAATCTGCCGTGCAGATGCCCGCCGCCTTGCCGCAAAGCAAAACTGTGCGCGACGCCATCGGGCGCGAATTGGCAAACGTCTTGGCGGCGCAAGAAAGGGCGCGCGCTCTATTCGGCTATGCCGTGCCGGGCATGAATGCCAGCAACAATTGGGTGTTGAGCGGCCAGCGCACTGTCTCCGGCAAGCCGCTGCTCGCCAACGATCCGCATCTCGCGCCGTCGGCTCCCTCGATCTGGCACATGGTTCACCTGCAAGCTCCCGGCTTGAACGTCGCGGGCGTCACCGCCGCCGGATCGCCCGGCGTCATCATCGGCCACAACGAGCAGATCGCTTGGGGACTGACCAACCTCGGCCCAGATGTGCAGGACTTGTATCTCGAAAAATTTACCGGCGCAGGCGGGCGGACTTACCTCACGCCAACCGGCCCGCGCGAGGCCGAAGTTCGTCAGGAAGAGATCAAGGTGCGAAAAAGCCCGACCGATCCTTCCACCAACTCCGTGATGCATGAAGTCACAGTCACGCGACACGGCCCCGTCATTCTCGACCGAGCCGGCGCGCGTTATGCCTTGCGCTGGACGGCGCTCGATGCTTCGGGCAACGCGATGGAGGGTTTTTACAAATTGAATCGCGCGCGCGACTGGAACGAGTTCTGCGCCGCGCTCAGAGAATACAGAGGTGCAACGCAGAATTTTGTCTATGCGGATACGAAAGGACACATCGGTTATTACGGCGCGGGGCTGATCCCGATCAGAAAATCCGGCGATGGCAGCACGCCTTACGATGGCGCGACCGACGCGGGCGAGTGGACGAGTTTCATTCCCTTCGAGCGACTGCCGCACAGCTACGATCCGCCTTCCGGCATGATCGTCACGGCCAACAGCCGCGTCGCCGGCTTTGATTATCCGCACCACCTCACGCACAACTGGGCCGCGCCTTACCGCGCGCGCCGCATTTACGAATTGCTGCAAGCGACGCCGAAACACACGGCTGATACCTTCCGGCGGATTCAAGGCGACACTTATTCGATCTTCGGCAAGACATTTGCCGATCACGTGTTGGCGATTGGTCGCAGCATCACGGCAGAGCGTGAGGATAAAATTGTAGGGGCAGGGCTGGTTCCTGCCCGTTTCGCGTTACATAAACGAC
>JALZKK010000280.1 GCA_030859285.1 Acidobacteriota bacterium
ACCTGAATGCGCCCCGAATCCATCCGCACCGGAATGTAAACTTTCAACTCCCGGTTCGGCACGCGCAACACAGCGTACAGATCAGGATTCAAGTCCAGCAATTTAGCTGCGCGATCAAAGCGCGCCATCATCGCTTCAAACGGGTTGGTCTCAGCGGACTCCAGCACAAGTTTATCTTCGACCATTGGGGTAGCCATTATTCATCTCCGATTAGTGAATCGTGAATCGTAAATCGTGAATAGAGAAAAGCGTCTGCATTCTCTATTCACGATTTACGATTCACGATTCACTGCTTTTAAGACTTCGTTCATTGCGCCGGTGCGGTAGCCGTGCAGATCGAGCGTGACGTAGCGGAAGCCGAGCGCGCGGAAGCGGCGGGCCAACTCGTCGGCGACTTCACGTTTGAGCGCGCGATCAAGCTCCGCCGGAGCGATCTCCAACCGCACCAATTCGTTGTGATGGCGCACGCGGAATTCGCGAAAGCCCAACTCTCGTAAAATCTCCTCGCCGCTCTCGACCTCGCGCAGTCGCTCGATGGTGACGGGCGTACCGTAGGCGATGCGCGAAGAGAGGCAGGGACTGGCCGGTTGGTCCCACGTCGGCAAATTGGCGCGGCGGCTCAACTCGCGCACCTCCCGCTTGCTCAACCCGACTTCGACGAGCGGACTTCTAACATCATGCTCTTGCGCCGCCATTCTGCCGGGACGGTAATCGCCGAGATCGTCCGTCGTCGATCCGTCAACGACACTAGCGAAGCCGCGCGCGACGGCCAGCGGCGCGAGTTTGCCGTACAGCTCAGTTTTGCAAAAGTAGCAACGATTGCCGGCGTTAGCGGCGTAGCGTGGATCGCTCACTTCTTCGGTGTTGATCGTCTCGTGCTGAAAGCCGAAGCGTTCGGCGATCTCGGCGGCTTGCGTGCGTTGGTGCGCGGCGAGACTGGGCGATGCGCCGGTCACGCACAAAGCGCGGTGGCCTAATTCGGCGTGCGCTACGTAAGCGACGTATGAGCTATCGACTCCGCCGGAGAAAGCGACGACGACCGAGCCGAGGCCGCGCAAGAGAGCGCGCAACTCCTCTTCTTTCCGCCTCGCTTCAGGCGAAACAGAATCTCCGTCGCGCTCACTGATCAACTCTTCTTCGACGGCTAAACTATTCACAGTCTCGGTCGCTCCACGCCCGGCGGATGCACACACGCGCCGCCGCGCGGCTCATCATCAACGCATCGTGGCGATTGTCTAAATCAGGAATGGCCGGCATGTTAGCTCAGGCATCTTGACGGATGCAACCCGTCATCCATACAACGCGCGCACATTGAACAAAGCGCGCGGGCATCGCGTGGACGCTCGGCGAATGTGCGTGCTATGCTCGCAGCGAGAATGATCTGAGCGTCGTTCTCATCATTCAACTGATTTTCAACCCCCCACAGCAGCTATCCAGAGATGCCTTCGCTGATTCGCTCTAGCGCGATGTTGGCCGCGCTCTCAATGCTTTTCATCGCGTTGAGCGCCGCCCCGCTGCGCGCGCAAGACGGCAACCTCGCCGGCGAGGACACAGACGATCCGGCGCGCGTTTTTGAACGGGCGCAAGACGCGCACGCCAAGAATGATCTAGAACAAGCTCTGAAGCTCTACGACGCGGCACTCAAGTTGCGCCCGGAATTTCCTGAAGCGGAGATACAAAAGGGGCGCGCGCTGATTTCTCTCGGACGTTTGTCGGAGGCCGAACAAGCTCTGCGCCGCGCGGCGAGCCAGCGTCCGCAGTGGGCTTTGCCGCTAGCGTCTCTGGGGCTACTCCTCGTCCGCGCCGAACGCGACCGCGAGGCCGAGCCATTCTTACGCCGCACTGTCGAGATCGATCCGCAAGACCACGCGACTCTGCTCGCTTTAGCTTCCCTGCGTTTGCGCGCGGGCGCGAAAGATGAAGCTCTCAGGTTGGCGCGGCAAGCGACTTCGGTAACAAACGCTCCGGTCTCCGCGTGGGTCGCGCGCGCACGTATTGAGCGTGCTGCCGGTGACAAAACGGCTGCGGCAGCCAGCATTGAACGGGCGTTACAACTCCATCCAAATGAACTGTCCGCCCTCGAAGAACGCGCCCTGCTGCGCGCCGACGAAGGGCAATTTGAAAAGGCGATTGAAGATTTACAGATCATGCTGCGCGCACAACCTGACGCGCCGCGCTTAAAATCGACGCTCGCGAGTTTGCACGCACAAGTGGGCGAATCTTACCGCACGAGCGATCCGGCACGCGCGCTCGAACACTTCCAACGCGCTCTTGAGTTGCAACCCGACAACGCCGACTACGCGACCGGCTTCGCAGCGGCTCTCGTGCAAGCGCGACGTTTCACAGAGGCGATCACGCTCCTGCGCCGGGTCATCGCCGCCGCTCCCGACAACTATGCAGCACACGCGAACCTCGCCACCGCGCTCGACGGGCTGAAGCTCTACGAGCAAGCACTGGTCGAATATCAATGGCTCGCGCAAGCGAAACCGGAAAATGCGGTTGTCTATTTCTTGCTCGCGCGTTGTTATGATCTGCTCGGCGAGTTCGAGTCGGCGCTCTTGAATTACGAGAAGTTTCTGGCGCAAGCTAGCGCGCAGCAGAATGAGCTAGAGATCGAGAAGGTTCAGTTACGTCTGCCGAGCTTACGGAATCAAATCAAGCGCGGCGCAGGCGCGAAGCGGAAGAAATAATGAATTCGGAATACGGAATGATGAATGAAAGCCTATCTCTTATTCACTATTCACTGCCTTCCGCTCTTCACTTCTTCGCGCGCTTCGTGGTTTATTTTTCTCGAATGATGAGACCACCTCAAATTATTCATCCACGTCTTACTTTACAGTTTGTCCGACTGGCGGCTTTGGCCTGCGTGATATGTCTCGGCGGGGAGATGCGCGGTCAAGATCAAGTGTTGCCGCCGCAGCCCGCGCCGCCGCCGATGAAATATATCCCGACAGCGGAGCGGGCGCAGTTATCTGCCGAGACGGACATCAGGAAGCGCACGCGCCTAAGTTTGTCGCTCGCGGAGGATCATCTGCTGCGCGCCGAGCAGCAGACAGAACTACAACGCTTCGATCCGGCGACTGCCGAATTAGGGATTTACCAAGCCTTGATCCGTGACGCGATCAGCTTTCTGAAACAAGCCAAACGGGACGATGGTAAAATGCGCGATCAGTTCAAGCGAATCGAATTAGCGTTGTACAAGCACGCTTCGCGGATCGAAGCGATGCGCCGCACGACGCCGCCGGAATACGCCGGCAATCTGCGCGCGGCAATCAAGTTCGCGCAAGAAGCACGCGCTGACGCCCTCAACGCTTTCTACGGCAACACCGTCCTGCGCGATGAACCGATCAACAAAACTTCTTTCAGCACAGAGCCGCCGCAAGAACAACCCAAACCTCCGCCGGCCACTCCGAATAACAGTCCGGATCGCCCGCAGCTCAACGAGTAGAATTTAAGCCGTATGCATACGACGTTAGTTTCCCGCCACACACATTTTATCGCGCTCAGTCTCGCCGTTATCTTCGTC
>JALZKK010000310.1 GCA_030859285.1 Acidobacteriota bacterium
CCGCTGACGTGCGGGAAAGAACTCAGATATTCGAGCCATGTCGCTAGAACTTCGGGGTCGCGCAGCAACTTGGCTTGTTCCTTCTCGAACGCCTTAATGTCCATCTTCTTTTTCTTTACCAACTCGCTATGGTCGGTGAAAAACTCTTTTGCGTTCGGCTTGAAAATCTCCCACGGCGGGTTGGTGATGATCGCGTCGAAGCCGCCCGCTTTGTTCATCACGTCGTCGAACTCGAAGCCCCAATGAAACGGGCGCAGATGGCGGATGTCGTCAATCGTCAGTCGCCGTTTGACGCTCTTGCCTTCCTTGTTCTTGCTCGCGTCCCAAGTGGCTTGCTCGAAACGGATGCCCAAGCCGTGAAACCCGTCGAGCAGAATTTCGTCGAGCGTCTCGGTCACTTCGCGCTTCTTCGTTTCGATATTGTCGCGCAAGGCGCGTAAGTCCTGCTCGAAAGAAGTCGCCTGACGATAGACGCGGATGTCGTTCGTCGTCTCGCGCACAAAGTCGCGGTAGGCTTTCTGAAACAGATTCCCTTGCGCGTGTCGCTCGTCAAACTCGCTTTCGTCAATCCGCAGCAAGCCGATCAGCGAATGCCCCGTCAGGATGTTGAAGTCAATGTTCGGCAGCGGCTCTAATTGTCCGGCGTGTTCGACCGCAGCGACGAGCGCAAGAAACAGACGCAGCTTGGCGATCTCCGTCGCCTCTTCCATGATGTCCACGCCGAACAGATTGTTCTTAATGATCTCGCGCTTGACGTAGTAGCTCAGAGACGAATGCTCGCGCCGCAGTCGTTCCAGCCATTGCCGCCCGGCGGCGTCGCCGTGAAATTCGATGTGCGAGACGATGGCTTGATAGATGTTGACGAGCGTTTTCATCGCCGCCACTAGAAACGCGCCGCTGCCGCACGCCGGATCGAGCAGCTTCAAGTCCGGCAAAATGTCGTGCAGCAGTTTCCGGCAATAGAAGCTGTCGAGGTTCAAGAGCAGATCGCCCAGCGAATCGAAACGGCGCGCGGCAAAAAGGTTGTGATCTTTGACGGTGAAAAGCTCGCCCGTGTGCGGCCCGTGTGCAGGCGGCAGGGCGTAGGCATTGATGCGGTCGAGGATAAGTTTATAAATCGTCTGCTCGCAGAGGTACTGCGTAATCTCTGTGCGCGTGTAGTACGCGCCGAACGCCTTCTGGTTGATGTACTTCTCAAAAATGTAGCCGAGTACGTCCGGGTTGATCTCGTCCGCCTTGCCGCCGGGCGTGTCGTTCAAGTTCCAAGAATAACTCTCAAACAAGCGGAATAGATTTGCAAAAGCCGCGTCCGCAACCGTGATGTTCGGCCAGCGCGATTCGATGCCGTGTTTGAGAAAGAGTCCGCCGTTCAGGTAAGGCGCTCCGCCGATCAGTTTCACAGCCTGCTCGCTGCGAGCCGTCTCCGGTTTGGCAAAACCCTCAAAGAAAAGCGCGTCCAAAAATTCGCTGTAATAAAGATTCGCGCCGCGCGCTTGGCTCTGCTTCAATTCGTTCTGCAAGTACTTGTAGTCCTGCGCGGGCGTGTGTCCCTTGATGAAACCCTTGCTTTGCAGAAAGTAGATGAACATCAAACGGTTCAGGAGAACCGAAGCGTACCAACGCCGGTCGTGTTCATCATCAATGCCTGTGAGCTGTTCGAGAAAAGCGAGGTGCTGTTCACGGAAAGCGGCGTAAAACTTCTTCGTCACGCGCTCCACATCGAGCGCGCCCTTGAGCTTTGAGGCGACTTCGGTGACGGCGACGTTGCCCGCCTCATCCATCTCTGAGATGTCCACGACCATCGCGCTCAACTTCTGCAAGAAGAGGTCGGCGGGCTGCCCGCGCATGAAAGGATGGTCGCGCGGAGAGAGTTTTCCCTGCTCGCGCTTCGCCCAATACCACAGACTCCGCGTCCGTTCGCGGTCGAGGAAGATGAGCAGGTTTTCGTGATGGAGTTTCGAGATTTCGGCGTGAACGTTCCGGCGCGTCTTCGCGTCAGGAATCGCGCCGTCGGTGGCCGTCAGTTCGTACACGACGACGCCGGACAGTTGCGCGATCTGCGTGCGGTCAAAACTCGCGCCATCCACATCGAGCGTCGCGCGGCGTTCAGTCGGGAGTGACCATCCGAGTTCGTTGAACAGCGTGGCAAAGTCAAACTCTTGTAGCAATTCACGCACGTGCGAGGTGTCAAACGCCATAATGTTATTTAGCCTAATGTGTTCTCAGACTGCGTGCGGCAGGACTTGGCTGTTAGCAGTACCCGGAGCGTGAGCGACCGGGTGACACCCCCGCGACCACTCAAGTTGCGTCTCAGCCCTGCGCTACCCGGTCGCTCACGCTCCCGGTACTGACATTCTGGAACAATCCCAAAGAACAGATTATTTGCGGCTCCCGCCACTCGGCTTCCTTGTCATTTGTCATACACAAGCGGTCGTCTTCGCGCAGAGCCATTACTAACTCCGCCAGCGTCGGGTCATTGATGCCGCTTTTGAGTTGGCGGTTGAGCGTGTCCACCGCGATCTGTTTGAGCGGGTAATCGTAAAGCTCTTGGATCGCCAGCGAGAGTTTGCGGTTCTCGAAAAGCGTTCCTTTGATCGAAGTCTCGTAAGCCTTCAAACGCTCGTAGGCGCGGAAACGCGCCGACGAGGGGCGACCGAGTTGCCCGCCCGCGCTCGCTTGCTCTTTGACGATGTGTTCGACGCCGCGCTTGACGAGTTCGTGATGCTGCGCGTGGCGCGGCAAAGGCGGCTCATCCGGCGCACACTCCGCTGCATTGAGAATGGCGAGTTGCGACTGTGTGACGCTTGCGCCGTCGCGGTCAATCCACGCGAGCGAGTCGGTGTCGTCAGCGGTTCGCATGTAAACGAGGACGCCTTCGGGTTTGTCCGGCGTCGGATGATGCGCGCGCGTCGAATAGACGACGTTGGGCAGTTCGTCGATCTTGCGTTGTAAGGAAGGATCACGATCAATCGCGTTCTTCCAAATCTGATAAGCGTAGGAAGCGAGATCAACTTCGGCGTCTGCTTCGCCGTCGAGGATGTCGGCTTTCTCGTGGTAGAGATTGACGAGCGCGCTCGTGTTCATCTCGTCCTCGAAAAAGGCTTCATCCGCGCCGACGACTTCGGCGTTCTCGCGCAGGCGTTGGGCGACGCGGCTTCGCAGGCGGATGATGCGTTCGACTCCGTCGGCGGGCAGGAACGAGTAGCAGAGAATTTCTGCGGCTTGTTGCCCGATGCGGTCAACCCGGCCCGCGCGCTGAATGAGACGGATGATCGCCCACGGCAGATCGTAGTTGACGACAATTGCACAGTCCTGCAAGTTCTGGCCTTCGCTCAACACGTCGGTCGCCACCAGCACGCGCAGTTCTTGTTCGGACGAAACTTGATCGCGCTGGCCGTTGCTTTCGGGACTGAACCGCCACGCGAGTTCCGTCGGATCGGGCGAGCTGCCGGTCACTCCTTCGACGTGCGTGATGCCGTGAGCTTTAAGTTGCCGGGCAAGATAGTCAACCGTGTCGGCAAACTGCGTAAAGACGAGGACCTTGTCGTGCGGGTGTGTGACTTGCAGCAGTTGAATGAGCGCGGACAACTTAGCGTCACGGTTCGTTTGCCATGCTCCGCACGTTTGCAACACCTTGATTAAGGCGCGCGCGTCCGTTCGTAAATCGTCGCGCAATTGTTCGCGGAAGAGATTTGGGCGCACCCACTTGAAGCGGCGGCGATACTGCGCCGCGTAGAGGTCGTAAACTTGCGCCGCGCGCTCGCGGTAATCAGCTTCCGTGAGCGGTGAGTCTTTCAGCTCTTCGGCTTCCGTATTCGACTCTTCATCGGTATCAATATCATCCTCATCATCAAACAATCCGCCCGCCAATTGAGCGTCTGCGTCGCCGTCGGACGTGCGTGTGTCGAGCAGTTCGGCGGTCTGCGGGCCAATCGGGATTGGCAGCCCCGATTCAATCGCGTGCAGGAAGATGAAGTTGCGGAGGATGTGGCGTTCAAGAGATTGCAGGAAAGCCGGCCCGCCGGATTCGAGGCGCTTGAAAAGATTTGTGCGGCAAAACCCCATCAGACGCTTGCCGGCGCGGGACAGACCGCCCAACAGTTTTATTTCAATTGCCGTCGGCAGCTCCGGCGGAGTGGCAGCGACGTAGTTACCTAACCCGTAGCGCGGCAGGCTCAACTTGTCTATCGCGCGCACGACGGGAAAGGATGAAAGGCGCGCGTATGGATCGTCCGGGTCTTCGTCATTGACCGCAAACTTGATCGTGACGGGCGTGCGCGTCGGAAAATAAGAGCGGCTGCCGTCCTCGTAAATGAGAAAGGGTCGCCCGTCCGCGCCGTCGCGCTGGGCGTAGTTGGCTTGAATGAAGCTGCGTGTCCGGCGCACGAGATAGAGGCGCATCAAGTCGCGCCAATCGTCCGCGTGTTCGCTCTTCTCGAAGGCGCGCAGCGAGCGCACGGGGCATTGATACTGCTGCAAAAATTCCAACTCGCCCATCTCCGCGATCTGCTTTTCCGGTCGGATGCCGAGATCGAGGTCTTCGGGAACGAACAAGCGCAGTTGCGCGGAAAGGTCGAGATAAGTTTTGTTATAGGGCGTCGCAGACAGCAGAATGCACCGGCTGTCCGAGAGCTTGATGTACTCCTGAATCGCCCTGTACCGCTTGCCTTCGCGGTTCCGCAGGTTGTGGCTTTCGTCTATGAGGACGAGCCGGTAGCGAGCCGGCACATTGGATAACTCTTTGATGACACGGCTGGCCGACATCACTTTGGCGCGCATTCCGTAGCGATCAACGTAGCCTTGCCACATCTTGACGAGATTCTTCGGACAAATAATCAACGTGCTGACGCCTTGATCGTCCTCAAAGATGCGTGCCAGCGCCGTCGCCATCAGCGTCTTGCCGAGTCCGACCACGTCGCCGATCAGTACGCCGCCGCGCTTGTTGAGATGGTGCGCGGCGATCTTCACGGCGGCGGTTTGAAACTCGAAGAGACGATTGCCGAAGTCGCGCGGGATGCGAAACTCCGACAAACCGGCGCGCGCTTCCTGCGACAGGTGGTAAGCGATTTTCAGGTAGATGTGATACGGGCGGCGCTCCCTGACCCAACTGTTGTCGTTGATCTCAGCGAGTTCTGCGGATATGTCGATG
>JALZKK010000333.1 GCA_030859285.1 Acidobacteriota bacterium
TGGATCATCAACGCGCTCGCAATTGACGAGGAACATGATCGCATTTACGTGACGGCGCGCGGCCTCTACGCCGTCGAGGAGTATTTGCAGGCGCGTTATTACATGTTCCGGCAGGTCTATTTTCACCGCACGCTCCGGTCGGCGGAGGCGGTGCTGCGTTCGATCTTGCGGCGCGCGCTCGAAGTTGTCGCGGAAGGCGGCGAAGTCTATTGCGCGCCCGATACGGCGTTCGAGAAAGTTTTACAGAGCGCCCAACTCACGCTCGCCGATCATCTGGAGATGGACGACTCCGACATCCTCTTCCACCTCAAGCAGTGGCAACGCGCCGCCGATCCGGTGTTGCGCGATCTGAGCCAACGCTTCGTCGGTCGCCGCTTGTTCAAGGCCATCGATCTCGACATGCCGGCGAGCGAGCGACCGGGCTTCGTCACCGCAGCGCGCGACGTGGTTGCCCGCGCCGGCTTCGCGCCCGATTACTACTTCATCGAAGACCACGCCGGCGACGTGCCGTACTACAATTACTACACGGCGCAGGGCGCGGACGCGAAGGCGCGCATCTTTGTCGAAGACAGTTACGCCCGCCCGCGCATCCGCGAGATCAGCGAGATCAGCGAAGCCGTGCGCGGCCTGCAAAGCTATCAACTGCATCGTGTCTGCTTCCCGCCGGAAGTCAAGGAAGAGATTTACGCGCTCTATCACGACGCCGCACCGCAAAAATCAAGGATGAAGGCGGAAGGATGAAGGCGGAAAGGAGACGCGAGACGACAGGCGGAAAGGAGCAGCAGAGACGGCTGCCACTTCATCATTCCTGCGTCTTTGTCCTCGCTCTCCTATGTCTGAGTGTTGTTCCATCTAATGCGATGCAACGCCTCGCACGTGTCGCCGTGCTTGATCTCGGCGTGACCGAGATGGCGCAGCGCGTAGCGGATGAATTAGCGTTTTCGCTCACGAAGACAGACAGCTTGTCGCTCGTCAATCGCGCGCAAGCCCGCGCCGCCGCGCGCGGCGTCGGTTACACCGGCTCGCTCAACTTAACGCTTGCAGAAGCGCGCGATCTCGGCGCGGCCATCGGCTGCGACTTTTTCATTACGGGCGAAGCGCAGACCTTGCGTCGCACTTCGTCGGCGCGCCCGGTTTATTTCGAGTCTTACGCTTCCCTATTTTTCGTCAGCGCGCGCACGGGCAAACTAATTTTATGGGACCAACCCGACGCCGAAGCCGCGACGCCGGAAGAGGCCGAACGAATACTCTCTGAACAACTGCGCGCGCGCTTTGATCGCTACGTCGAAGCGTTGCACAAGGCGCAAAGGGATGAACGTCAGGAGAAGCTCGCCGCGCTTGAACGTGACGGCGATGCCATCATCATCGAAGAAGCGCCGGAGGAAGACAGCCCTGCCGCCGCCAGCTTTCGCCCGCCGCATCCGTTCCGCCGCTTGCGCCCCGCTTACACCGCTGCTGCTGCGCGCGTCGAAGCCGAAGCAACTGTCGATGTGCTGGTCGAGATCGACGCTGAAGGCGAAGTGCAAAATATCGAAGTCATCCGCTGGGCCGGCTACGGTTTGAACGAATCGGTCGCCGAGACTGTCCGCCGAATGCATTTCCGGCCCGCCATGCGCGACGGCGCACCCGTTCCCGTCCGCTTCCTGTTACGCTACAATTTCCGCCGACCAGTAAAACAGACGGGGTGAGAGGAGAGGGGGAGAAGGGGAGACATGAAGACACAGCGAAGAGATGGTTTGCATGAACCGATCCGGCGACGATTGCCGCGCTTCGCACTTTTACTCTTCGCGCTTTCGCTTCTCCCCGTCTCCCCGTCTCCCCATCTCCCCGTCGCCTTCACCACAGGCGCAGAGCGCGTTACGACCGCGACGCGCGAAGGCCGGCTCGCCGTCTTTGATGAAGTGTGGACGACTTTACGCGCGCGTTACTATGATCCGCAATTGCATGGCGTGGACTGGCCCACACAGCGAACGGCATTGCGGCCACTTGCGGCGGAGGCCGACAGCCCAGCAGCGTTTTATGCTGTGCTGCGCCGGATGCTCGGCAGTCTGCGCGACGCGCACACGCGTGTCTATTCGCCGGAAGAGCGTTCGGATTGGCAGCGCACGGTCTATCCCAGCGTCGGAGTGTCGGCGCGAGAGATCGCGGGCGAAGTGATCGTCACGAACGTCGAACGCAACTCTGAAGCATGGCGCGCGGGCGTGCGCGCGGGCGACGCTGTGACCAGCATTGACGGCGAGGCAGTGATGCAAAAACTCGCGCGCCGCTTGGCGGAAGAGAGCAGCGCGTCCACTGTGCAGGCGGCGCGCTTGCAGGCGACAGTGCGGCTCTTCGACGGCCCGCTCGACGCTCCGGTGAGCGTGACTTTCACGCGCGGCGAAGGCAAGCGTTCTCGGACAGTGAGTTTGCGTCGCACGCTTCGCACGCGCGAGCCGGCGCTCGACTTCCGGCGCGAGGACGGCATCGCCATCGCCCGCTTCAATTTATTCACGCAAGAGATCGCGGTCGAACTGCTCCGCATGTTGGAGCGTGAAGAGATGCAACGCGCGCGCGGACTCGTCATCGACTTGCGCGATAACGGCGGCGGCGAGACCGAAGCCATGACCGACATCGCGTCCGCTTTTCTCCCGTTGGGGACCAATCTTGGACGCTTCATCGACCGCGACGGGAACACGACCAGCGCGCCGCAGACGCGCCCCGCCATGCTGCTCACAGCGGCGGCCAACATCAAAAATTTCCCGCACCCAATTGTCGTCCTCACGGGCGCGCGCACCAGCAGCGCGGCGGAAATTTTCGCGGCGGCTTTACAAGCAGCCGACCGCGCCGACCTCATCATCGGCGAGCCGACCTGCGGCTGCGTCCTCGGCATCCGCCGCCGTCACCCGCTGCCCGACGGCGGACTCCTCGACATCTCCGAAATGGATTTCCGCACCGCCCGCGATACACGGCTCGAAGGCACAGGCGTCACGCCCGATGAACAACTCGCGCCCTCCAAACAAGACATCCGCGCCGGCCACGACCCGGCTCTCAAACGCGCCACAGATTTTTTGAGGGCAAAAGGCAAGAGGCAACAGGTAACAGTCGAAGAGAGCGAACCGAGAGACGGTTGACGGCTGACGCGGCTTGACGCTAATACTCAGTTGCCATGACAAGAGAGTTCAGAGTTCAAACTTTAGTTTGTTCTACTGCACCGTCAAGACAAACGCGGATTCAACTTGTAAGTGCAACTCGATTATCTGTTCATTCGATACCCCTTAACGCCTCCAGTTGGGGGCATAAGTGTTGCAGGCAATAGAACCTACAGGAGGGGCGAACGAACTTACCTCTGTGCAGAGTTGCGGTTGCCGCAGTTGCACTTACAAGTTGAGTTCACCAATTCTTTCAGACGCTTTAAGGCTGGATATGCGTTTGTTAAAGAAACTATTCTTGAGTTTTTGTCTGTGCTTTCCGTTTATGGCGGCGCAGGCTCAGTACCGCCTCGACCACTGGACGGCGGACACGGGGCTGCCGCAGAACTCCGTCTATGCCATCACACAAACGCGCGACGGTTATCTCTGGCTGGCGACTTTGGACGGTCTGGCGCGGTTTGATGGCGTGCGGTTTACTGTTTTCAACAAAAGCAATTCGCCGGGCATCATCAATAATCGTTTTACCGCTTTGTTTGAAGATGCACACGGAGATTTGTGGGCAGGAACGGAGGAAAGCGGCATCGTCCGTTTGCACGCCGGGCGTTTTAGCAATTACGCGGCGGGAGATGGCTCGGGTATAATTTGGATTAACGCCGACGCGGACGGCAACCCGATGATTGTAGTCTCCCAATCGCAGGCGTTTCATTTCGCGGACGGGAAATTTTCGCCGTTTGACCCGCCAACGGATTTTTTTGAAGCAGCTCGCGTCGTTCGTCGGCAAAACGTCAGGGT
>JALZKK010000011.1 GCA_030859285.1 Acidobacteriota bacterium
CGAGAACGGGCATGACAATCTCCCAGCCGCGTTCAGTCATGTCGGTACGGGCGTAGAGCGTCGGATCGCCGAGGATGCAATCGAGCAGGAGGCGTTCGTAGGCTTCGGCAAGTTGGACGCCGAAGGATGCGCCGTAACGAAAGTCCATGTTGACGTCGCGGATGCGTGTGACTTGGCCCGGCACTTTGGCGGCGACACGCATCGTGATGCCCTCGTCCGGCTGCACGCGGATGATGAGCTGATTGGGCGTCATCTGCTCCATCATGTCCGCGCCGAAAAGTTTGTGCGGCGCGTCTTTGAATTGGATCGCGATCTCGGTGACGCGCTTCGCCAGACGCTTGCCGGAACGGATGTAGAAAGGCACGCCGGACCAGCGCCAGTTGTCGAAGTACATCGTCAACATCGAGTAAGTCTCGGTCGCCGAGTCGGGCGCGACGCCTTCTTCCTCGCGATAGCCGGGAACGGGTTTGCCCGCAATCGAACCCGCGCCGTACTGCCCACGCACGCATTCGTTACGCACGCGCTCCGGCGTGAAGGGCCTGACTGCCGTCATCGCTTTGATCTTTTCGTCGCGCACGGCTTCGGAATTGAGACTCGCGGGCGGCTCCATCGCAACGAGCGACAGCACTTGAAAGACGTGGTTCTGGAGCATGTCGCGCACCACGCCGGCCTTCTCGTAATAGCCGCCGCGCCCCTCAACTCCAACCGTTTCGGCGTTCGTGAGTTGGACGTGATCGATGTACTGACGATTCCACAGCGGCTCGTAAATGCCGTTGGCGAAACGGAAGACCAGCAGATTTTGCACCGTCTCTTTGCCGAGATAATGATCGATGCGGTAAATCTGTGACTCGTCCAGATATTGATGAATGTGTTGGTTCAGTTCCTGCGCGGATTGCAAATCCGTGCCGAACGGTTTTTCGATAATGACGCGCACCCAGCCTTTATCTTTTGCCTTCGCCAAGCCTGCCTCGCCGAGTTGTTTGACGGCTTCGGCGTAGAGCGTCGGCGAGGTCGAAAGATAAAAGACGCGGTTGCCCTGCGTTCCACGCTCGCGGTCGATCTGATCGAGCAGTTCGGAGAGTTTGCGATAGTCGTCGGCTGTGCCGATGTCCACCGGCAAGTAGTACAGACCCTGCGCGAACGAGTTCCACACTTCATCATCGACGCGCTTGGCTTCGGAGAATTGCACAATCGCGTCCTTCATCTTCGTGCGGAACTCTTCATTCGACATCGGGCTGCGCGCCACGCCGACGATTCCGAACTCCGCCGGCACGAGCCGCTCCTGCACCAAGCGATACAGAGCGGGAACCAACTTCCGCTTCGTCAAATCGCCCGACGCCCCGAAGATCACGACCGTACAAGGCTCCGCCGTCCGCTCCATCCGCAGCCCCGCACGCAGGGGATTCTCGATAGTTGCTACTGACATTGTGACTCCTCAGAAGAGAGGGTAGAGGATAGAGGGTAGTGAAAGACAGCTTCCTTGTTTTCTTCCTACCTTCTATCCTCTATCCTCTACCCTCTCTTTTATTGTTTTTCAAGCATCTCTTCCCACTCGGTATGTACCGCCGGTTGGCCGGGCTTATCGACGCGCTCGTAGGTGTGCGAGCCGAAGAAGTCGCGTTGCGCTTGCGTCAGATTGAGCGCGAGATTTTCGGTGCGGTAGGTGTCGAAGTAGCCGATTGAAGCGGACATGCCGGGGACGGGGACGCCGGATTGGATGGCGGTGGCGACGGCGCGCCGCCAATTCGGTTGGGCTTGTTCGACCCACGCTTTGAAGTCGGGATCGAGCAGGAGATTCGGCAGGTCTGGGCGACGTTGGTACGCTTGTTTGATCTTGTCGAGGAACTGCGCGCGGATGATGCAGCCGCCCTTCCAGATGCGCGAAGTCTCACCCAAGTCGATGTTCCAGTTCCAATGTTGCGAGCCGGCGCGGATCAAATTCATGCCTTGCGCGTAGGAGCAAATCTTCGAGGCATAGAGCGCGTCGTGAATCGCATTGATCATTTCTTTTTTGTCGCCCTCGAAAGGCTTGCGCTCCGGCCCCTTGATTTGCTTGCTGGCTTCGACGCGCTCATCGCGGCGGGTCGAGAGGTTGCGCGAATCGACGGCGGCGTCCATCGTCGGAACGACAATGCCAAGTTCGAGCGCGATGTCGCTCGTCCATTTCCCTGTCCCCTTCTGGCCGGTCTTATCAAGCACAAGATCAACTAATGGCTGACCGGTTTCAGTGTCTTTGACGCGCAAGATTTTCGTCGTGATCTCAATGAGGAACGATTCCAAGTCGCCGCGATTCCATTCGTCGAAGACGTCGGCCATCTCGTCCGCCGACATGCCGAGGATGTTCCGCATCAGATCGTAGGCTTCGGCGATCAATTGCATGTCGCCGTACTCGATGCCGTTGTGAACCATCTTGACGAAATGGCCTGCGCCGCCCGGCCCGATGTAAGTGACGCACGGTCCGTCGTCAACTTTCGCGGCGATGGCTTCCCAGATCGGGCGGATTTGTTCGTAAGCCTCGCGGTCGCCGCCGGGCATGAGACTTGGGCCCCACAGCGCGCCTTTCTCGCCGCCGGAGACGCCGGAGCCGATGAAGTTGAGGCCTTCGGCTTTCAACTCTTTCTCGCGGCGTTCAGTATCGACGAAATACGAGTTGCCGCCGTCGATGATGATGTCGCCTTTTTCCATGAAAGGCTTGATCTGATTGATCGTCCAATCGACCGCTTCGCCAGCCTTCACCAGCAAGATGGCTTTGCGCGGACGCTCCAGAGATTTGACAAACTCTTCGGGCGAGCGCGTCCCGATCACCTGCTTGCCGGCAGAACGCGCGACGAAATCATCGACCTTCTTCGGATCGCGGTTATAGACGGCAATCGGATAACCGTTGCGCTCAATGTTCATCGCCAAATTCTCGCCCATCACGGCGAGGCCGATCATCCCAATCTTGGCGGTCTTGGGAGTCTGTTCTGGTGTTGACATGATTAGGTTCCTCGTTATTTGAAAGGATGAAGGCGGAGAGATGAAAGATGAAAACTTGGAGATGCAGACCACTGATTCTTCATCCTTCCGCCTTCATCCTTCATCCTTGCTTTTCTATGCTCCGGTTGCGCCGGAACGTGGCACGGCTTCTTGGATCAACTCGTAGAGTCGCTGCAAGCCGCCCGGCACGTCCGTGCCGAGATCGACGCGGATGGCGCGGCGTCCTCTGGTCGAGAGCGAGCGGAAATCGCCGAGTGCCTGCGCTTGCTTGAGTGTGCTGAAGGTGTAGGGCTGGCCCGGTATCGGCAAGTCCTTCGCGTCGGACGCGGTGATTTGCAGGAAGACGCCGGCGTCTGATCCGCCTTTGTGGAGTTGCCCGGTCGAGTGCAGGAAGCGCGGGCCGTAGCCGGTCGTCGTCGCGCATTTAGTCGCATCGCGCAAGTGCGCGCGAATGGCTTGAATCGTCTCTTCGTGTTCCGGCGTCTCTTCGATGTAGTCGAGCAGCGCGATGTAGTCGCCGGGTTTGACGCGCGCGAGGTGTGCCTTGATCGCTTCGGCGACTGACGAGACGGCGAGTTCGCCGCGCGTCTTGTCGTCAGCGTAGATCGTTAGCGCGTCGTCTTTCGCCAGCACAGGCTGTTCGGGGAGCTTTCCATCGCGCGCGAATGTTTCGAGCAGTTCCTTCGTCGCGTCCTTCGACTCCTGCACGTTCGGTTGATCGAACGGGTTGATACCTAAACGCCAACCTGCGAACGCCGTCGCGATCTCCCACAGGAAAAACTCTTCGCCGAGATCGTAAAGGTCCGTCAACGTGCGATAGACGACCGGATGACCGGCGGCTTCGAGGGCCTTGAGTTTCGCTTCCGTGTCGCTGTCGATCTTGCCGACGGAGACGTAAACGAAGAGTCGATCATCGCCATAGACCGACGGCGCGCCGAGCGTCTCGCCCGCGACGGGGACGATCCCCTTGCCATCTTTGCCGGTGCTTTCGGCCAAAAGTTGTTCGACCCATAAACCGAAAGAGGAAATCTTCGGATCGCAACTGATCGTTAATTTGTCACGACCGGCTTTCGCGCACTCGCCCATGATCGCGCCAAGGCGCGCGCCCGGATTATCGCCCGCCGGCACGACCGACGCGCACGAATGCACGACGCGCTCGGCGCGGTCGAGCAGTTTCTTCACGTCCAAGCCCATCAATGCCGCCGGCACCATGCCGAAATAAGAGAGCGCGGAGTAGCGTCCGCCGATGTCTGCGGGGTTCAAGAAGATGCGCTTGAATTTGTCATCCGTCGCCATCTGTTCCATCAGCGTGCCGGGATCGGTGATCGCGACGAAGCACTCGCCGGGGTTTTCTTTGCGCTTGCCGACTTGGTCGTACCAGTATTTGTAGAAGACCAGCGGCTCGGTCGTCGTCCCCGATTTCGACGAGATGATGAAGAGGCAATGCGTGATGTCGATCTGCTCCGCGATGTCGGAGAAAGCATCCGGGTCGGTCGAATCAAGGACGAGCAATTCCGGGTAGCCTTCCTGCTTGCCGAACGTTTGTCGCAACACTTCGGGACACAAAGACGAGCCGCCCATGCCGCAGACCATGGCGTGCTTGAACTCGCGGACGTTGCGGATGCGATCCGCGAACTGCACGAGATCGTCTTCGACACCGATCATCATGTCCGGCACGGTCAACCAACCGAGCGCGTTCTTGATGATCTTCTGGTGCGCTTCCTCGCCCTTCCACAGCGCGGCGTCCTTGCGCCAGATGCGGCGCATCACGTCGCCCTTATCGGCTTCCTTGATCGCCGCCGACACGGCGTCGCTATACTTCCCCAAGCTGGCCGTCAGCCTTTCGTTGATCCCTGAGAGGATCGAATCGCGCTTGGCTTCGATAGACTCGGCCAGCGTATCGAAGGAAGTAACAAAAGACGCGAGGCCGTCCTTTTGCAACTTCTCCGTGACTTCGCGCAGATCAATTCCGATCTCCGCGAGATCGGCAACGAGCTTTTTCGCTTCCGGCAAATCTTGTTCGAGCGTTAAAGCGACTTTCCCGTGATCGCGGATCGCCGTGTAAGTCGCGGGCGGCACGGTATTGACCGTCTCTGCGCCGATCAAGTTATCGATGTACAGCACATCGGAATACTTCGGATTCTTCGTCCCCGTCGAAGCCCACAAGCAGCGTTGCACTTGCGCGCCCTTCGCTTTCAGCGCGGCGAACCGCTCGCCGTGAAAAATATCCTTGAACTTTTGATAAGCCAGCTTCGCGTTCGCCACCGCCGCGCGCCCCAGCAATCCTTCGAGCCGCGCTTTCTCTTCCGGCGAATCGGCGTGCCGCGCTTTGTATTCCAGATCGGTGTCAATCGCCGTGTCCACACGCGAGACGAAGAAGCTCGCCACCGACGCGATGTGATCCACGGGCTTGCCTTCCGCGTCGCGCCGCTCCAAGCCTTTAATAAACGCTTCGGCCACCTGCGCGTAATTCTCAATCGAGAAGATCATCGTGACGTTGATGTTGATGCCGCGGTAGATCGACTCTTCGATGGCCGGCAAGCCTTCCTGCGAAGCGGGAATCTTGATCATCACGTTCCTGCGGCCCAGACGTTTGAACAACCGATCCGCTTCCTCAATCGTGCCTTGCGTGTCGTAAGCCAAACGCGGGCTGACTTCGAGACTGATATAGCCATCGATGCCGTCAGTTTTGTCATAGACCGGCTTCAGGATGTCGGCGGCGCTGGCAATGTCGTCAACCACGAGGTCTTCGTAAATTTCCGAGACGCTCTTGCCCTGCTGGACCAACGCACGCAACTGCTCGTCGTAATCATTCGAGCCGGTGATCGCCTTCTCGAAGATCGTCGGGTTGGATGTCACGCCGCGCAGATCGTCTTCTTCAATCTTTTTCGCCAGATCGCCGCTCGTCAGCATCGCGCGACGAATGTTGTCGTACCAGATCGACTGGCCGAGTTTCATAATTTCAACTAGGGGATTACTCATCGTTTTGCTCCTTCGTCGCAGAGGTCAGAGGTTAGAGGTCAGAGGTCAGTGAGGATTGATTTCAACTGACCGCTGGCCGAAAACTCATGCCTCTTGCTTTTAGATTTTCCTGATCTCTAACCTCTGACCTCTGACCTCTGCATTTCGCGTTTGGCCGTCTCGACGACGTTCTCGACGGTGAAGCCGAATTTCTTGGTCAGCTCTTTCAAGGGCGCGCTGGCCCCGAAAGTTTTCATGCCGATCACTTGCTCGTTGTTCGTGGTATAGCGCTGCCAGCCGAAGCGCGAGGCTTGTTCGACGGCGACGCGCGCGCGCACATCGGGCGGGATCACTTCGTTGCGGTAGGCTTCGTCTTGATGCTCGAAGATTTCCCACGAAGGTATAGAGATGACGCGCGCTTTGACGCCTTCGGCGACGAGTTGCTCGTAAGCCGCGACGACGAGGCCGACTTCCGAGCCGGTCGCCATCAGGATCACATCGGGCTTGGCGTTCTCGCCGGATGAATCGGCCAGCACGTATGCGCCGCGCTGGACGCCTTCGGCGCTGGCGTATTTCTCGCGGTCGAGCGTCGGACACGGTTGGCGGCTCAGGATCAGGCAGACCGGTTCGTGTTTTAGTTTCATGATCAAGCGCCATGCTTCGGCGACTTCGTTGGCGTCGCCGGGTCGCAGGACGATCAGGCCGGGGATCGCGCGCAAACTGGCGAGTTGTTCGATGGGCTGGTGCGTGGGGCCGTCTTCGCCGACGCCGATGGAATCGTGCGTGAAGATGTGGATGGTCGGGATTTCCATGATCGCGCTCAAGCGGATCGACGGGCGTGAATAATCCGAGAAGATCATGAAGCCCGAACCGTAAGCGCGAATTTTGCTGAGGGCGAGGCCGTTCAAGATCGCCGACATCTCGTGTTCGCGGATGCCGAAGTGGAAGTTGCGGCCTCCGTACCAACGCCCTTTCTCCGGGTTGTTGTCTGGCATAAAGTCGCCTGCTCCGTCGAACGTCAGGCGCGTTTTGGTTGACGGAGCGAGGTCGGCGGCTCCGCCGATCAGCCACGGGACGTTCTTCGCAATCGCGTTTAAGACTTTACTGGAAGAG
>JALZKK010000019.1 GCA_030859285.1 Acidobacteriota bacterium
CCTTCCTGCCGAGAGTGATTTGATTTTCATCCCTACTTTACACTGATCGCGCGGGGATGCACTACTTTAATGCTCCCACTCTGCTTCAACATTGACACGGTAGTTTTGAGGTTGAAGATGAATCAGATGTCTCGCACGCCGCGGAAGCCCAGATTATTGAGGGACTCGCCAGCAGAAGGATGAGTCCTCTCCTGCTCCGACTGCACATGAAATGGCAACTGACGTTGCGCGCAACCGTGCAGCAACGACAGACATAAAATGCACGCCGACCCAAGCAAAATTCTGACCGTTTTTTTCATCGCCATTTCTGATCGCGCGCGCGTCAACATGCAGATCGAACTCAAAAGCCTCAGTTGATTCGTTCGATGAGCGCGGCAACGGAGTCATGCAGGCTCTCATCTTCTCTGCCGGCTTTTACGCCCGCGAACAATTGCCAGCGCTCGACATGCTCGATGGTCGCTTCCGGCTCAAGCTCTGTGAGAGGCGACAACGATTCCAGCTCGATGAAAGAGCCGGCGGTGAAGACCTCGTTGTTGCATCCTGAGTCGGGGTAACTCGCGCCCTCTTCGTAACCGAAATGTTTGACGAAGAGCGTCTCGCCGATCAGATAAGCCGCCCAGCCGCGCTTATTAGCGACGCCGATCTTCTGCGGCGAAGCGGCGCGTTCATCCGTCCTGACGAGGATCAATTTTCGTCCGAAGCTCAGGCGCGCATCGCTCATGTCCGTATAGGGCCAAAGAACGAGCGGGCGTGACGGAAGCAGGTACTGTGGATGCGGCCCGTAAGGTTCCTGCGGGATGATCGCCACTCCGCCGCCGCGCATGATCGTCAGCGCCCACGCGGCCAACTCAACGCGCCATGAATTGAGATTGGTAATGCGATGTCGCAAGCGGACGCCGCCCGCGCCATCGAGCGCAACCGTGATCTCTTTCTGCACGCCTGTCTGTTTCTCCGCCGGCGGCGTTAGCCGGATCGCAAACTCACCTTCGGCCTTGAACGCGACCGCGTCGTTGTCCGGCGCATAACTGCGCGGCAACGCTTCGGGCGCAGTCCAGAGTCGATGCCCGCCGTATGGCCGCCACACGCCCCACTCAGTTTCGATCTTCTCTCCGGCGCATTCGCCAAGCACGTTTTCCCCACCGACAAAGCCATAAGACACGACGCGCGGGCCGACATCGGTCGTGACGACCACCTCCGCCGTCCCGTCCGTCAGCAGACAACAATTCGGTAGACCGAGAAAGGTTACTTTTCGCACTTCCGGTTTCTGGCGCGCCACATCTTTGATGCTACTCATAAGTTGGGAGGGATGAGGGATGAGGGATGAAGTAAAGGCAGACGGTCTTACGTTCATCCCTCATCCCTCATCCCTTATCTCCTCCGCTCCGGCGCTCGCCTCGGAAACGTAGATCGTCGGCGCGATGCCGGTCGCTTGCTCGTATTCGGATGTGACCGTTTGTTTGAACTCGGCGAGCGACTCGCGCTGCACGAGATTGACAGTCGAGCCGCCGAAGCCGCCGCCCGTCATCCGCGCGCCGAGAACGCCCGCGCAACCGTTGGCGATTTCGACCATCACATCAAGCTCGCGGCAACTGACTTCGTAATCATCGCGCAGGCTTTCGTGCGAGCGCTTCATCAGACGCCCCATCTCCTCCAGATCGCCACGCCGGAGCGCGCAGGTGGCGGCCAGCGTGCGCTCGTTCTCCGTCACGACATGGCGGCAGCGTCTCCTGAGAAGTTCGGGCAGACGCGCTTCGCGCCGCGCGAATTCAGACACGCTCACGTCGCGCAGTTGCTCGATGCCCGGCAACACTTCGCGGAGCAGTTCGACACCGCGTTCACACTCAGCGCGCCGGAGGTTGTATTCCGAATTGGACAGTTGATGCTTCACCATCGTATCGCAAATGGCGACTGCCACGCTTGAGGTATCCAGCGGCACGTGCGTGGCTTCGAGCGTGCGGCAATCGATCAGGAGCGCGTGACCTCTGCGCGCCAGCGCGGAGACGAATTGATCCATGATGCCGCACAGCGTCCCGACGTAGGCGTGTTCGGCTTGCTGTCCGGCGAGCGCCAACGCAATGCGGTCGATCTCTCTGTCCGCCACACACGCGAGCGCGAGTCCCGTTGACACTTCGAGCGCAGCTGAGGACGAGAGTCCCGCGCCCGCCGGAACGTTTGAAAGGATCATCAAGTCGGCCCCTGTCAATCTCACGTGGCGTTTTTCTAACGCCTGCGCGATGCCTTCGACGTAATCTATCCATTGGCCGCGATGCGGCGCGCCCGGTCGATCAAGATCAAACTCGATAACCTCATTGCGATTGAGCGAGAGCGCGCACACATGGCGATCTTTGCGCGCGGCGGCGGCGACAATTGTTTCGCGATCAATCGCCATCGGCAGGACGAAGCCGCCGTTATAGTCCGTATGCTCGCCGATCAAATTGACCCTGCCGGGCGCGCGAAACAGGCGCGGCTCGCGCCCGTAGCATTCAACAAAAGCGTGCCGGAGTTTCTCTCGCTCGCTCATGGCCGCGCTCCTTCCTCTCCCCACACGACGGGCGTGACGTGTGCGCGCAATTCGGCGGCTTTTTCCTCTGCCAAAGTGTCGTTGATGAATATGCCCGCGCCGGTCTCGCTGCCCGCCAAAAACTTCAGCTTCGACGCGGTTCTGAGCGGCGGGTAAAACTCGATGTGAAAGTCGTAATCGTCGTAACTTCCGCCGTCGGTCGGACGTTGGTGCAGCACCATCATGTACGGGAAAGAAAGATCGAACAAACGATCAAACGCAACCAATAGATGTTCCGAAGAATAACAGCCATTTTTGGTAAGCTGCTTGCATGACTCTTGAAGAACTCAACAACCTGCGTCCAACAAGATTACGCGCGCTGACCGGGATGAGTG
>JALZKK010000027.1 GCA_030859285.1 Acidobacteriota bacterium
ATCAGTTCCTCAGTTTTCTCCTCGTCTAATCCCAACCGCTCGCGCACGAAATTAAAATTGCCCGCGCTCGCCAGCGTCGCCGAAGTCATCACAACCGTCTCGACTTTTTCAAACAGCTTGTCTTGCAACAAGCCCGACACGTCAATCGGCGACGCGCGCAAAAACATCCCGCGTCCGCGCCGCTCCAACCAATACACGAAACTCTTGTTGTCTCCAGCGACGATGAATTCCAGATTGAACCGCAACTCGCGCACGCGCCGCAACAAGTTATCGACTTCCGGCGGCTGCTCCGCGAGAGCGTCCAGCGTCGTCTCCATCCGCATGAGCGCGCCGTCCAGTTTCAAGTAAGCATCGCCGAGCGGTGTGGCCTCAACATCGCCGCTCCGGTTCTTCCGTGCGAATGTGCCGGGCAAGATCGGTTGCCGTCCCTCTTCGCCGCGCCGTTCTTGAAAGCCCATCCAAAAATTTTCCGCAAAGCGCAGCACGCGCCCGGCGGCCTTCGTCAATTCGCGGTTCGCTTCGACGTTCGTGATCGGCAACTGCTGCAAATCGCGCAGCAAATCTTCGACTTGATAATTCGACACCTGCGCTCCGAAGTATTCCGCAGCTACGTCCTCGATGTGATGCGCCTCGTCGAAAATCACCGCCGAATAATCCGGCAGCACTTGGCCGTACTCGCCGCCGCGCAAAGCGAGATCGGCGAAGAAGAGATGATGATTGACAATCACGATGTCGGCATCCTGCGCCCGCTGCCGCATCCGCGTAATAAAACAAGCGTCGTAATCCGCGCATTTTTGTCCCAGACAAATCTCCGAACGCGCGTCGATGTGCCGCCAGAACGAGAGATATTCCGGCAATCCCACCAACTCCGCGCGATCACCCACTGCCGATTCCCTCGCCCACTGACGCACCTCTTCAAAGTGATCGATGTCGTCCAAGCCATCGAGGATCGGCGCGCTCTCAGCCCGCTTGATCCGGTGCAAACAGGCGTAGTTCGTCCGCCCCTTCATGTACGCGGCGGTGAATTTCTTCGGCAACACTTTTTGCAGAAACGGAATGTCCTTCTCCATCAACTGCTCTTGCAGATTCTTCGTCCCCGTCGAAACAATCACGCGCTCGCGCCGCTCCACTGCCGCCGCAATCGCCGGCACGAGATACGCCAGCGTCTTCCCCGTCCCCGTCCCCGCTTCGACCAACAGATGCTTCCGCTCCTCAAACGCGCGCAGCACCGCTTCGGCCATCTGCACTTGACCGGCGCGGTACTCATAATCAGGATGCGAGCGCGCGATCAATCCGTCGCGCCCGAAGATTGTTTCCATCGTGAGGTTACTTGCCTCGCGCTTTGACGGCGGGCGAAGAGCTGATCCTAAATGAATTGAATATGATTTCGCGTTCCGCCGCCGGCATGTCTGGCGACCACATGGACATTGCGAGAAACACGCGCCGCCCGGTTGCTGTCGCCCGCGCACGTCCGCTGAGTGGGCCGAGCGTAAAATCCTGCTCGCGCCCTTTCAAGCCGCCGAGTGTCGAATCATGCTGCTCTCCCTGCTTCAACTCGAACAGCGCTCCACTCTTTGCGATCTCTTCGCGAGTTCCCTCGGCGAAGCCCTCCCACACGCCTGAGTAAAACGACTCTAACACTGACGGGGCCACGCGCTCGGCGATGAACGGAAAATCAGGGACATAGACAAAAACATATACCCCTTCAGCGACATCGACGCTATAAGTGTTGACGGTCAGGTTGACGCCGCCGCCCAAATCTTTGCGCTCGGTCTCCACTTGAGGGGCTTTCGGAAGCACGACGCTAAAGGAATTCCCGCCCAAAAGAAATCGCTTCCAACCTGCCGGGGCCGACGGATCATCAATTGGCGCTGCCGCCGGCGAGACCGGAGTAGCTGGCGCGGTAACGACCACGGGAGGCGGTGGATTCCCTTCAGCCTTACGCTTATTTTGTGCTAAGGCAGAATTGAAAATGGTAGCCGATACGCAAACGGCTAAGGCGAGCTTCAAAGCAATTTTTTTCATTCTGCTATCCTTTGATTAATCCGCGCTCATCGCTTCCGTCTCCGGCGCGTGTTGTTTCAGTCGTTTTGGATACAGCGGAAATTTAGCTGCGAGTTCGGCGACTTCGCTTTTGACTTTTGTTCTGACCTCTGCGGACTCCGGCTCGTGCAGCACAGCGGCGATGAGGCGGCCAATTGAGCGCATCTCTTCTTCGCCCATGCCGCGCGTGGTCAGGGCAGGCGTGCCAATGCGGATGCCGGAGGCGACGAAGGGCGAGTTGGTATCGAAGGGAATCGTGTTTTTGTTGACCGTGATGTTCGCGGCTTCGAGAGCTTTTTCGGCGACTTTGCCGGTGACACCTTTGCCGCCTATGAACACGTCAACCAGTATCAAGTGATTGTCCGTCCCGCCGGAGACGAGCCGAAAACCTTGCGCTTGCAATTCAGCCGCGAGCGCTTTGGCGTTCTTCAGAATCTGCCTTTGATACTCTTTGAAATCTTCTCGCAATGCCTCACCGAAGGCAACAGCTTTGGCCGCGATGATGTGAACCAACGGGCCGCCCTGCACGCCGGGAAAAAGTTTCTTGTCGATCTCTTTGGCGTGTTCTTCCTTGCACATAATCAAACCGCCGCGCGGGCCGCGCAAAGTTTTGTGTGTCGTCGTCGTCACGTAATCGGCGTGCGGCACGGGCGAGGGATGCAATCCGGCGACGACCGGCCCGGCGATGTGCGCGATGTCGGCCATTACTTTCGCGCCGACACTACGGGCAATCTCGCCGATACGCGCGAAATCGATAATGCGCGGGTAAGCGGACGCGCCGCAGACGATCATCTGTGGACGAGACTCTTCGGCGCGGCGTTGCAGATCGTCGTAATTGATCTGCTCTGTCTCCGGCGACACGCCGTAGTCGGCGACTTTGTAGCTAATGCCCGAAAAGTTCATCGGGTGGCCGTGCGTGAGATGCCCACCGTGCGAGAGGTTCATGCCGAGGATGGTATCGCCGTAGTTGATCGCGGCGAGATAGACGGACATATTGGCCTGCGCGCCGCTGTGCGCCTGAACGTTGGCGTGCGCCGCGCCGAACAACTCTTTCGCACGATCAATCGCCGCCTGTTCCACCACATCTGTAAACTCGCAGCCGCCGTAGTAACGTTTCTTCGGATAGCCTTCGGCATACTTGTTGGTGAAGACCGAACCCATCGCCTCCAACACGGCTTCGCTGACGAAATTCTCCGAAGCGATCAACTCTAAGCCCTCAGCTTGTCGTCTCACTTCATCGTCGATGGCCCGGCTAATCAACGGATCAACTTCGGCGAGCGGCGCGTTACGTCGGTCGTTCATGGCGTCTCCTTTTTCGGCGCGGTGCGAACAGTTTCGCGGAGTGGATGGCAAATCGATGGCTGATGTTACCTCACGCTTTTAAGCCGCGCAATTCAACTTTACCGTGAGAGAATTAAACATAAACCACGAAGGACACGAAGATGCGGAAGAGAGTTCAACACATCTCTATTATTCCCTTCGCGTTCTTCGTGTCCTTCGTGGTTTATGTTTTTGCATCAATCGGCTGCGTGCCAGCCTTGTGTTTGTAATCTCTGAAAGTTTTCGTCAACTCCTGCATCTCCGTTTCGGGAAATTCGCGCCGCCAGTTGCCCGCGAAATCATCCGTCTCGATGTCGCGGTGCAATTCGCGCAGCGCTTTCCAGAATGCGCCGCAGATGTCCAGTTTCGCGCCGGCGACGGTGAAGACTTGCTGGCTCGTCCTTCGACTCCGGCGATGGTTGAGGTAATGCACGACATCAAGCCGGACGCGCTCATCGTCCACCGTTAAATTGAAGTCCAACTCATCCGGCTCGCAGTTCCACTTCACAACTTGTTCGCCGTCACTCGTCAACAATGCGGTGAGTGCGACGAGCAGATCGCGCAGCGAGTCGTAAGGTTTGTGCGCGACAGCGGCGACGAATTCTTGCTCGCCCGCGCGCAGGCCGACGGACATGAAACCACTCTGCGGGCTGTTGAAGCTGACGCGAAATTTTTGGCCCATAGTTTTTATCGAGACTATCGACAACGATCCTCAAGCGAAAGCCACGCGCATTTGTAACACAGAGGACACGAAGGCACAGAGGCCACAGAGCAGCGAAGGATGAAGGCGGAACAATGAACCCTGAAGAAAAGCTGCACACTGGTTTTTAAGTTGTTGCATGTGTGAAACAATGTCTTGCAGCAGCAACCGATCTGTGATATAAACTTCTCTCCGCTCTTTTGAGCAAACGAATGGCAAATTGAAAAGGAGAAGATGTATGTCTGAAAAAACGAATCCCATCCCGGAAGGTTACAAGGGCGCAACTCCGTACTTGTGCGTCAACGGCGCGGCGAGCGCCATTGATTTTTACAAGGGGGCGTTTGGGGCCACCGAGACGCTGCGGGTAGCTGCTGCCGGCGACAAGATCGGCCACGCGGAGATCAAGATCGGCGAAGCCATAATCATGCTCGCCGACGAGTTTCCTGAAATGGACTTTCGCAGCCCGCAGTCGTTGGGCGGCTCACCCGTGAT
>JALZKK010000076.1 GCA_030859285.1 Acidobacteriota bacterium
GACTACTACCAGACGACGAAGCAACACACGATCAACTTTCTTGAGAAGTTCGGCTATGGCTGGAGCGATGGCGGACTTTATGCGCTGTCAGGGTGAGAATCCACTTCTTGGTGTGCGCGGCATATAGGATGGCTTGTGGGGCGCGGCGTAACAGCGCGCCCTTTAGCCCAACTCTCCTGAACCCAAAAAATTCACCGTCGTCGGATGATTCGTTCCCGGAGCGATTCTGGTTAAAAGCATTTCACCTGATCTGCCATCTTCAAGCTCAATAAAATACCGTTCCATGATTTCGAGCCATTGCCCACGCGCGAGATTAAATTTTCCATCCCAGCTTCTGAGACCTGAGCGTGGATCAGAGTTCTCCATTAGCCAGATTTCAACATTACTCAAGATGACATTGTCGCGACTATCATTGAGGGAAATATTGGCTCGTAATCTTTTCATTGGTTTCACCTAACGGCTATTCAGATTCTGCACACTTAAAGGGCAAGCACCCAACTGTCTTTACATTTCCAAACCGTACTTGCGGATTTTGTTATAGAGCGTCGTGCGGGTAACGCCGAGAGTGTCCGCCGCGCGGCTGAGGTTGCCGCCCGTCGCGTTGAGGACTCTGCGAATGTGTAAGGCTTCCAGTTCGTCAAGCGAAAGCAACTGCTCGCTGGCTTCTTCTGTTGTCGATGTTGCGCCCGCCCAAGATTCTAAGCCGCCGGCCAGCGGCAGATCGGCGGCGTGGATCAGATCGCTCGCGGAGAGGATCAGCGCGCGCTCAATGACGTTCCGCAACTCGCGCACATTGCCCGGCCAGTTGTAGCCCAGCAGCACGGCTTCGGCTTTCGGCGTCACGCCCTGCACGCGGCGGTTGAGCTTCTGATTGAACTGACGAATGAAGTGATCGACCAACGGCAACACGTCCTCGCGCCGGTCGCGCAGCGGCGGCAAGACGAGCGGCATCACGCTCAGGCGATAATACAAATCTTCGCGGAAGCGCCCGCGCTTGATCTCGCCTTGCAAGTTCTTGTTGGTGGCGGCGACGAGACGCACATCAACTTCTTTTTCCTGCACGCCGCCGACGCGCCGGAATTTTTTCTGTTCCAGCACATGCAAAACCTTCGCCTGAATCGACAGTTCCATCTCCGCGATCTCGTCAAAGAAGATCGTGCCTTCGTGCGCCAACTCGAAGAGTCCCGGCTTGCTCGCGACCGCGCCGGTAAACGCCCCGCGCTCGTGGCCGAAGAGTTCGGATTCGAGCAGTTCGCGGCTGAGGCCGGCGCAGTTGATCGTGACGAACGGCTTTTCAGAACGCGCGCTCAGACGGTGAATCAAATGCGCCATCATGCCCTTGCCCGTCCCCGTCTCACCCTGCAACAAAATGGTCGAATCCGACGGCGCAAGCCGCTCAATGGCGTGTTGCAGACGCACGCTCGTCTCGCCGCGACCGAGAAAGTATTCGGCGGCGACACGTTCTGCCTCCAAGCCGAAGAGCATCCGCTCGCGCCGTGCGCGGCACCCCTCCAAAGTCTTCGCGATCAGGATCAACAAACCGTCGGCGTCAAATGGCTTCGTCAAGAAATTCTCCGCACCTTCTTTCAAAGCGCGGATCGCCGTCTCAATCGTGCCGTGCGCGGTCAACATGATCACCGGCACGTCGTCGTCAATCGCCTTGATGCGCGGCAGCAATTCCAAACCATCTGCATCGGGCAAGCGCAAATCCAACAGGATCAATTGCGGTGCGCTCTCCGTCATCATTGAAAGAGCTTGCGCGCCGTTCTCCGCTTCCGTCACACGATAGCCTTCGGCTTCGAGCAAGCTCCGCAGACCAAAGCGCACCGACGGTTGATCGTCAACGATCAAGATTTTGTCTTTACTATTCATAGACAACTATCGCGAACTCTTGCGCCACAAACCCGCCGAACGAAGCGCCCAGCACATGCGCGCGTTCGAGAGCGAGAGCATCGAACAACGCGGCCACATCGTCGGCTAATGTCCTGATCGAGAAAGGCTGGGTCGGCTTGGATGAACACCCAATCCCGCGCGGATCAAAGACGATGGTGCGAAACTTTTGCGCGAGCGCGGGGACTTGCTTGAACCACATCCACACCCCGAAACCGAAGCCCGGAATCAACACGAGCGACTCACCTGCGCCATGCGCCTCGTAATAAAGTTGTGTGTCTCCGACTTTGATTGTAGGCATGGCAAACAGTTTGCGAACTCAGCGTGAAAAGCTGCCGCTGTTGAACGCGGAGCGACGCGGATTATTACCGGCACGGATTATTTGTCAATTGATTTCTTTCGCGCGGTTTTTCAGAAGCGGCGGGACGGCGCTTGATAACCCAACTGTTGGGAGATGCGGCGGGCGGCTTCTTTGACCAACTCGATGACGCGCGGGAGATGGGCGCGGTCGATCTGGACGGTCGTCCCCGACGTGCCGAAGGCGGCGACGACTTTCCCCTCAGCATCGTAAACCGGCGCGGCGATGCAACGCACGCCGACGCTGTTCTCCTCATCATCGACAGCGTAGCCTTGCGCGCGGACCTTTTCTAATTCACGCAAAAATTTTGTGCGGACGGTGATCGAGTGCGGCGTGTGCTTTCGCAACCCGCGCTCTTTGACGACGGCCTCAAGTTCGGCTTCCGGCAACGCGGCGGCGAGCGCCTTGCCGACCGCCGTCACGTGAACGTCCACGCGGTGGCCGATCCACGTGTCCATCTTGACGAAGCCCGGCGCTTCGACCTTCTCGACATAGACGGCCCGCCCCTGATCCAGAATCGCGAGGTGTGAAGTGAGGCGCGTGCGTTCGACGAACTGCCGCAGGACGGGCTGCGCGATCTCGCGAATGTCTAAGCCCGTCAATACGCCGTGGCTGAGGCCGAGGACTTTGAGGCCGAGTTTGTATTTGCCGCTCGTCGCGTCGCGCCGCAAGTAGCCGCGCCGCTCTAACGCGCGCAGCAGGTAACTGGCGGTACTCTTCGGAATTTCCAGCCGGCGGCTGATCTCGGAATTGGTCATCCCCGCGCCGCGCCCGGCGACGACTTCGAGGATCGACAAGGCCCGCTCGACGGCGGTGGAGGAACTCTCTTCGGCGACGCTCATCAACTGTGCTTCTATCCTTCAACAATCGGACGAATCATCCTAACAATGCCCCGCCGCTCTCGTCAAAGCTATTCCGGTATTTTGAATTTGTGTTCGGCATATCGCACAAGGCGGAAAAACTTCTTGATTTTTGCGGGGCTTTCCCCTACTGTGCGGAATCCCGAATTTGTGTTCGGTATTTTGAACGAGAACTGGATTCCTTGCCGGATCGGGAATTTCCAGAATGAGCAGATCGGAAGTGACATTGATGAGTACAGCCACCGCCTCGACTTTGACTTACAACCATGCGCCGGTGGATTTCGCTCCGGCGAGAGATTTGCCGCTGGGCTTCATGGAATTCTTACTGCCGTTGCACCGCGAGTTCACGCCGCGACAGCAGACGCTCGTGCGCCATCGCGCCGAAGTTTTAGAGCAGGCGCACCGGGGACAACTGCCCCAACACTTGCCGCCTTCTGCGGCGACGGCTGGCGAGTGGCGGATCGAGTTGCCGGCATGGTGCAGGGACCAACGCAACCAGATGACCGGGCCGGCGGACGACGCCGAGTTAGTCGTCAAGATGCTCAACTCCGGCGCGCCCGGCGTGATGCTCGACCTCGAAGATTCGCTGGCAAACTGCTGGGCCAACTTGCAGCAAGGCATCGCCAACACCCACGCCGCGCTGGAAGGCCGGCTGACTTACTTCGATAAAAAACGGAATCAAGATGTCGCTATCCGCGAAAGCGAAACGGTAATTTTCACACGCGCACGCGGGCTGCACATCAATCAGGCCGGAGTCGTCGCCGGCGAGTTGATATCGTCGTCGCTCTTCGACGTGGCGGCGGTCGCCTTCGGCGTTGACGTTGAGCGTCTCCGGCATCCGCTTTCTTTCTACATCCCGAAATCTGAATCCGCCGAGGAAGCTCTGTGGTGGCGCGATCTGTTCCGCGCCGTCGCCGCAGCGCGCGGTTGGCCTGTCCGTTACATCATGTGCATGGCGCTCGTTGAGTCGCACCCGCTCGCTTTTCAGATGGAAGAGTTCATCTACCACTTGCGCGATCACCTGCTCGGTTTGAACTTGGGACGATGGGACTACATGGCAAGCCTCATCCACTTCAATCTGCACGATCCGGAGTGGGTCTTGCCGGATCGGAACACGATCCCGCACGACGTTCCGTTCTTTCAAAACTTGCGCGAGCTGCTGGTCGAAATCTGTCACCGGCGCGGCGGCCTCGCCATCGGCGGCATGACAGCTCTCTATCCGAGCCGCGCCGATGCGGAACTGAACGAGCGCGCTTTGAAAATTTTGGCCGCCGACAAAAAGAATGAAGCGAATTGTTTGATGGACGGCGCATGGACAGGCCATCCCGATCAAAACGAGATCGCCGTCGCGCAATTCCCGCACCCGAACCAACTCGATGCGCGCCGCGCGGACGCCGAACGTTACCCCGATCTGCGGCCCGCGCCCGAAGGCGTCGGCCAGCGCACCATCGACGGCACGCGCGTCGCCGTCCGCACCGTCATCCGTTACCGCCACGGCGTCTTGAACGGCAAGGGCGCGAGCCTGCTCGACGGCTACATGGAAGACCTCGCGACCGACCGCATCTATCGCCTGATGATCGCGCAACGCATGTTGCACCGCGACAAGGTGGAAGTATTTGACGGCGATGGACGGAGCGTCCCGCACACGCCGGAATTCGTGACGCAATTATTCGATGCCGAACTCGAACGCATCCTCCGCGAGTTGCCGCCGGACGCCGACTCTTCAGTGATCGACAAATATCGCGAGGCGCGCCGCGTGAGCGAAGAGATGATCAGGCTCGGCGAGTTCGATCCGGTCTGAATTTTTATCTGCCTCGCCGTCTTGAGAGACTTCAACAAAGCATGAGATTGGGCAAGGGAAGTTCTAGCCACAGAGGACACGAGAGGAGAAGATTTGATCTCAAATTTGAAATTTCAAATCTCAAATCTCAAATTATCTCTATCTTACCTCCGCGTCCTCTGTGGTGAATCTTTACCCGCTCAATCACGTGAGTGTGAATTTCATCCACCTAAACTTGCTGACCCCGCCTAAGCGGGACTAAGGGAGGGACCAATGAACTACGAAGCTCAAATCCGGGAATTGAAAAACGATTGGGAGACTAATGAGCGTTGGCAGGGTATCGAACGCACCTTTACGGCGGAGGACGTAGTGCGTCTGCGCGGCTCGGTGCGGATTAAGCACTCGCTCGCCGAGATGGGCGCGGCGCGGCTGTGGGAGTTGCTCAAGTCTGAGCCTTTCGTCGCCGCGCTCGGCGCGCTGACGGGCAGCCAAGCGGTGCAGCAAGTCGAGGCCGGCTTGCCGGCGATCTACGTCAGCGGTTGGCAGGTCGCGGCGGACGCCAACGTTGCGGGGCAGATGTACCCGGATCAGAGCCTTTACCCGGCGAACAGCGTCCCGGAACTTGTCCGCAAGATTAACAACTCTTTCCAGCGCGCCGATCAGATTCAGCACGCCGACGGGCACGAAGGCCCGTACTGGTTCGCGCCCATTGTGGCCGACGCGGAGGCCGGCTTCGGCGGCACTCTGAACGCCTTCGAGTTGATGAAGGCGATGATCGAGGCGGGCGCGGCGGCGGTGCATTTTGAGGATCAACTCGCTTCGGCGAAGAAGTGTGGACACATGGGAGGCAAGGTCTTGGTTCCCACCTGCGAAGCGATCCAGAAACTCATCGCCGCGCGCTTGGCGGCGGACGTGCTGCATGTGCCGACGCTCGTCGTCGCGCGCACTGATGCCAACGGCGCGGGACTCCTGACCACCGACATTGACGAGCGCGACCGCCCGTTCCTGACCGGCGGGCGCACCGTCGAAGGTTTTTATGAAGTCCGCAGCGGCATCGACCAAGCCATCGCGCGCGGATTGGCCTACGCGCCTTACGCCGATCTCGTCTGGTGCGAAACCTCTGAGCCGAACCTTGAGGAAGCGCGGCAGTTCGCGGAAGCGATTCACGCGCAGTTCCCCGGCAAGCTGTTGGCTTACAACTGCTCGCCTTCGTTTAATTGGAACAAGAAGCTCGACGAAGCGACCATCGCGCGTTTTCAAAGCGCGTTGGGAGAGATGGGCTACAAGTTTCAATTCATCACGCTCGCCGGTTTCCACTCGCTCAACCTCGGCATGTTCGAGTTGGCGCGCGGCTATCGCGAGAGCGGCATGACGGCTTACGCCCGACTGCAAGAGATCGAGTTTCAACGCGAGGCCGACAGCGGCTACCGCGCGGTGAAGCATCAGACCTTCGTCGGCACGGGCTACTTCGACCGCGTCACGCAGACCATCGCCGGCGGCACGTCTTCGACGACGGCGCTTAAAGGATCAACCGAAGAAGAACAATTCATCGCGCCAGAGCCGCCACGCGAGCCTGCGCCCGCGTTCGAGTTCGCCTCCTCAGCCCTACTCTGACGCCACGCTACGGCTGCTTTCTTCAGCCCCGGCAGAAACGAGAGAACATGACGCTCGAAGTTCTTTCGCTTTTGCCGGGCTTCGCCAACTCATCTCGCACGGAAACGCTCAATCACTCCCCGAACCACAACAATCGAAGCGCCGCAGAACGCCGCTCACGACATCTCTCTTGCGAGAGCGTCAGCGAATCATGATAATGCCGCACCTTCAAGCGGGGATGCAGTCTAAAGCAAGAGTGGCTTGATTCTCTCGACGCTGTGATCTTATTTTTGTGCCGCTGAAGACAAAGTTCGGCGCTGGCTCGTTTCGCTGATGATGCGATGAGACAAAAACACATCATAAAAATTTCGTTGCTCTGGCTCTGGCTGTCTTTGTTCACCTTTGTCGGCATCGGCAACGCCGCGCCGGGAGAGATTAGAGACTTAAAGCCGACGGTGATTCTCATTTCGCTCGATGGCTTTCGTTACGATTACTTGGACAAGTATCAGGCGAAAAACCTGAACCTACTGGCGCGAAAAGGTGTGCGGGCCAAATGGATGATTCCGGTCTTTCCGTCGCTGACTTTTCCGAATCATTATTCGATTGCGACCGGACTTTACCCGCACAATCACGGCATCGTCGGCAACACGATGTACGACCCGGAATTTCAAGCGCTGTTCAGTTTGGGAAAACGCGAGGAAGTCGAAAACTCTCGGTGGTGGCAGGGCGAACCCGTTTGGGTGACGGCTGAGAAACAAGGTCTGCGCGCTGCCGCGTTTTTCTTTCCCGGCACAGAAGCCGAAATCGCAGGAACGCGCCCGACTTTCTGGAAAACTTACGACGAGAAAATTCGCAACGCCGAGCGCGTTGATCAGATTTTAGCTTGGCTCGATTTGCCGCAAGCTGAACGTCCGCAATTTTACACGCTCTATTTCAGCGATGTGGACAGCGCAGGACACAACTTTTCACCCGATTCGCCGGAAGTCGCAAAAGCAGTGAGCGATGTTGACGCAATTATCGGCAGACTCTTTGCCGGATTGAAAGCGCGGAGAATCCACACAGCAGTCAATCTCATCATCGTTTCCGACCACGGGATGGCGGTGGTCAGGCCGGAAAATTTCGTCTTTTTGGATGATTATTTTGACACGAGAAAAGCCGAGCCGATTGTCTGGGGTGGACAACTGACGGGCATCTTTCCGAAGAGGGGCGAAGAAGCAGCGATTTATCAATCGCTCACAGCGAAGCCGATTGAACACGCCAACTGCTATCGCAAAGCGGAGATTCCAGCGCGGTTTCATTACCAAAACCATCGTCGGATTGCTCCGATTGTGTGCCTTGCCGATGAAGGATGGCTGTTGACGAACCGCGAACGCTACGAAAAAGACAGACAAGAAAACAAACTGCCGACGCGCCCGACGGGAGCGCACGGCTACGACAACCGGCTTGCATCAATGCGGGCAATTTTTATCGCGCACGGCGCGGCGTTTAGAAAAGGCAAGGTCGTTGAGCCGTTTGAGAACGTCAACGTCTATCATATGATGACGAAAATTTTAGGCCTAACGCCCGCGAAAAGCGACGGGACATTTGAGGCGGCGCGTCAAGTTTTACGTTAATCCGCCGTGATTATTGAAAACGGAAAGTCGTGCAACCGGGCATTTTGCGTTTGCCTCGCAGCAACTTTGCAGACGCCTCGCCTGCGTTCCAAACACTCAGGAAATTTATGACGGAGGTGATGAAAGAATGAGACAAGACGGAAAAGTTTTGACGCGGCGGCAGATGTTGGAAATGGCTGTCGGTGTGAGCGGGCTGGCGGCTTTGACCGGCTCGATCTTTGCCCAAGAAGCCGGGCGTTTGCTGACCCCGCCGGTGACTATGGGACCATTTTATCCGTTGCTGAAACCACTCGACATTGATGCCGATCTAACCCTGCTCGCGGGCAACAAGACGCGCGCCGAAGGCAAAATCGTGCATCTCGCGGGGCGCGTTTTGAATTACAAAGGCGAGCCGGTCGCAGGCGCGAAAGTCGAAATCTGGCAGGCGAACACGCACGGGCGGTACAGTCATTCGTCCGACCCGAACACCGCGCCCCTCGATCCGAACTTTCAAGGCTTCGGCGTGCAGACGACCGACAGCGAAGGGCGTTATCGCTTCAAAACCATCAAGCCCGGCGCATATCCGGTCGCGCCAAATTGGAAACGCCCGCCGCACATTCATTTCGACGTGGCGGGAAAAATCAACCGCCTGACGACGCAGATGTTTTTCGCGGGCGAAGTTCTTAACGACAAAGACCGATTGTTTCTGGAACTTGGCTCGCGCAGAGCAGCGGCAATTGGGAAAAACTTGCCGCCAACGAAGGACCTCGAAGCCGATTCGCTGGTCGTCAATTTCGACATCGTGCTTGATTGTGGTTGAGTCGGGAGAAACATTTCGCCACGCGCTACCCGCCTCGCCTAAATGTAGCGAAACAACTATCCAGCGGCTAAATCAGTCCCTGCGAGTTTGGGACACAGACAGAAAAAGATGATCCACGAACACACACGAAACGACACCAAGCCACAGACACGAAATTCGTGAGCTTTGTTTCGTGCTGTTTCGTGTGTGTTCGTGGATGATGTTTTTCCCTCTGTCCCGATCTCATCAGTTTCGATTGAGAGCGGATTTAGTTTGCCGACACGCACATGGCTCAACGACAAAATGCGAGGCCGCTGTCTGCGGCCTTCACCAACGCGCAAGCCGCACACGATTACAAGATTCCACAGGTCATCGCCGCCTCTGCCGTCGGCACGATGATCGAGTGGTACGACTTCTACATCTTCGGCTCGCTGGCGGCGATCATCTCGCCGCTCTTTTATCCGCCGGGCAATGACACCTTCGCCTACATCGCGTATCTCGCGACGTTCGCCGTCGGCTTTGTCGTCCGGCCCTTCGGTGCGCTCTTCTTCGGGCGCATCGGCGACATCGTGGGACGCAAGTACGCCTTCCTCGTCACGCTCCTGCTAATGGGCGGCGCGACGGCGTTGATCGGCTTTCTCCCGACCTACACCTCAATCGGGATCGCCGCACCGATCATTTTGTTGCTGATCCGCGTGCTGCAAGGCTTGGCGCTCGGCGGCGAGTACGGCGGCGCGGCGGTCTATGTCGCGGAGCATGTGCCGGACAACCGGCGTGGCTTCTACACGAGCTTCATTCAAATCACGGCGACGCTCGGACTCTTCGTTTCGCTGGCCGTCATTCTCCTCGTGCAGAACACGATGAGCCGCGAAGCGTTCGGCGCGTGGGGTTGGCGCATTCCGTTCATCATCTCGATCTTCCTCGTCGGTGTCTCGCTCTACATTCGCCTGAAGATGAAAGAGTCGCCGATCTTCCAACACGTCAAGAGCGCGGGGATGACTTCGGCCCAGCCCTTGAAGGAAGCCTTCACGCAATGGGCGAATCTGAAGCTCGTGCTGATCTCTCTGTTCGGCGCGACCGCCGGGCAGGGCGTCGTCTGGTACACCGGACAGTTTTACGCCTTGTTCTACCTGCAATCGATCCTCAAAGTAAATCCCACGTCGGCAAATTACATCATCGCCATCGCGCTCTTGTTGGGGATGCCGTTCTTCGTCGTCTTCGGTGCGCTCTCGGATCGCATCGGGCGCAAGTGGATCATCATGGCGGGCTGCCTGCTCGCCGTTCTGACTTACATTCCGATCTACCGGGCGATGCAATCAGTCGCCGGCTCGAACGTCGTCACCGCTTTGTCACAGAGAGACAAGGTGACGGGCGCGATCAAACTGACGCCGCAGACGCAGGACGCGAGCGGCGCGTTACAACCCGCGAAGGAAGTTTTGACTTACACGAACCTCGGCAGCCTCCTCAGCAACTCGACGGCGTGGAAGCTGATCTTCCTCGTGTTCATTCAGGTGATCTGGGTGACGATGGTGTATGGCCCGATTGCCGCATATCTGGTCGAAGCGTTCCCAGCCAAGATCAGATACACAGCGCTGTCGCTTCCCTATCACATTGGCAACGGCGTCTTCGGCGGCTTGCTGCCGCTCATCGGCCTCTCGGTCATCGCTTCGACTGGTAACATCTACGCTGGACTTTACTATCCGATGATCGTCGCCAGCATCACGTTCATCGTCGGCTCGCTGTTGCTCAGAGAGACGAAGCACACACTAATCTGGAACGAAGTAGAGACGACGCCGGCAGCCGTTACGCCTGACCGCGACGGCCCGACATAGAGCAGAGACGGAACGCCGCAAAAATGCGATAACATAAATGAGATTCAGAGATCAGTGAAAGAGAGACCAGTTTCATGTCATCAAAGACTCCCGAGCAACCAACCGCCGCCATCGAATCCATCTTGCAAGAGACGCGCTTGTTCCCGCCGCCGCCGGAGTTCGCTGGGCGCGCGCACATCAACGGCATGGCCGAATACGAGCGACTCGCCGCCCCCGCCGAGCGCGATCCGGAAGCCTTCTGGGCCGGCATCGCCAAAGATTTACATTGGTTCAAATCATGGGACCAGATTCTCGACTGGCAGATACCGCACGCCAAGTGGTTCGTCGGCGGCACGACGAATGTTTCTTACAACTGCCTCGACCGACACCTCTCGACCGCGCGCCGCAACAAAGCCGCGCTGATTTGGGAAGGCGAACCGGGCGAGGAGCGGACGCTCACATATCAACAACTCCATACGGAAGTCTCGCGCTTTGCGAACGTCTTAAAAAATCTCGGCGTGGGGAAAGGCGACCGCGTCGCGCTCTACATGCCTTTGGTCCCCGAACTGGCGATTGCGATGCTGGCCTGCGCGCGGATCGGCGCGCCGCACACGATCATCTTCGGCGGCTTTTCCGCCGACTCGATCCGCGACCGCGTCAACGATTGCGGCTGCGCGGCAATCGTCACCGCCGATGGCGGCTATCGTCGCGGCAAGGAAGTCGAACTGAAAGCGGCGGTCGATCTAGCCGTCCCGCAATGCCCGACCGTCAAGCACGTCGTCGTCTTCCGACGCACCGGCACAGAAGTCACGATGCAGGAAGGTCGCGATCACTGGTGGCACGATTTGATGAAAGGAGCTTCCGCCAATTGCCCGGCGGAAGAACTCGACAGCGAACATCCGCTCTTCATCCTTTACACGTCGGGGACGACCGGCAAACCGAAAGGTATCCTGCACACGACCGGCGGCTACTTAACGCAGGCTTACATCACGAGCAAATGGATTTTCGATCTCAAGGATGAAGATATTTACTGGTGTACGGCGGACATCGGTTGGGTGACAGGGCATTCATACGTCGTCTATGGCCCGCTCGCCAACGGCGCAACGAGTTTGATGTACGAAGGCGCACCGAACTGGCCGGAGCCGGATCGCTTCTGGGACATCATCGAGCGTCACCGCGTCAACATTCTCTACACCGCGCCGACAGCGATCCGCGCCTTCATCAAATGGGGCGAGCAGTGGCCGAACAAACACGATCTGTCGAGTTTGCGTCTGCTCGGCACGGTCGGCGAGCCGATCAACCCGGAAGCGTGGATGTGGTATCACGAAGTCATCGGCAAAGAGCGTTGTCCCATTGTCGATACGTGGTGGCAAACCGAAACCGGCGCGATCATGATCTCGCCCTTGCCCGGCGCGACGCCGACCGTGCCGGGAACGGCGACCAAACCTTTCCCCGGTATCAGCGTGGACATTCAAACGAAGGATGGCAGATCGGTGGGGATCAATGAGGGCGGCTATCTCGTCATCAAGCGTCCGTGGCCTTCGATGCTGCGGACGATCTGGGGCGACGACGAGCGGTATCAAAAACAGTACTGGTCGGAGATTCCCGGCGTCTATTTTGCGGGCGACGGCGCGCGGCGCGACGAGCATGGCTATCACTGGATCATGGGTCGCGTCGATGATGTCTTAAACGTCAGCGGCCACCGCCTCGGCACGGCGGAAGTCGAGAGCGCCTTAGTCTCACATCCAACAGTCGCGGAAGCGGCGGTCGTCGGTCGGCCCGACGATCTGAAAGGCTCGGCCATCGCCGCTTTCGTCACCCTCGAAGGCGGGCGCACCGGCGACGAAGCCCTGAAACAAGAACTGCGCGAACACGTCGCCAAAGAGATCGGCGCGCTCGCCCGTCCCGACGACATTCGCTTCACTGACATGCTGCCCAAAACCCGCTCCGGCAAAATCATGCGCCGGCTCTTGCGCGAGATCGCGGCGGGCGGCGCGGTCAAAGGCGATGTGACGACGCTCGAAGATTTTTCGGTGCTGGAGAAGTTGCGCGAGGACGAAGAATAAAAGCCTTCAACCACAGAGGACACAAAGGTAAGAAAGGTGATGAGTTCAAATTTTGAGATTTCAAATTTGAGCTTCATGCTTGCTTGATCTTTGAGCTTCCACTTTATCCTTCGTGTCCTCTATGGTTAATCTTCTTTTGGTCCCCGTTCGCTTCAACCTCCTCACTCTCACCGGCGAGGGCGCGTTGGCGCGTGAAGTGTTCGGCGATCTCGGTGGCGGTCTGGCGTCCGACGAAGGGCGCGAGTTCTGCCACACTCGCCCGCGCGATGCGTGTGATCGAGCCGAAATTTCTCAACAGGCGGTTCTTGCGTTTTTCGCCGACGCCGGGGATGGCGGTCAACTCTGAAGTGAAGTCGCGGATTTCGCGCCGCTTGCGGTGGTAAGTGACGGCGGAGCGGTGCGTCTCATCGCGGATCATTTGCATGAGGCGCAAGACCGGCGAATGCGGATCAAGATAGATCGGTTCATGCTCACGGCCTTTCAACAAAAGGTGCGACACCTCATTATGGCGGCGCGGCGGTTTCACCACGCCGATCATTGGAACGGCTTCCAAGTCGAGTTCGCGCATCGCGTCGGCAGCCGCGCCGAGTTGTCCCTTACCGCCGTCGATCATGATCAGATCGGGCAGCGGCTGATTCTCATCCAACTGCCGGCGGTAGCGACGCAATACGGCCTCGCGCATTGACGCCACATCATTCGCTCCCTCAACCGTCTTGATGCGAAAACGTCGCCCTTCCGCGCGGCTGATCTTCCCGTTCTCGCAGACGACCAACGCCGCCACGTTTTCCGCGCCGGAGATGTTCGACACGTCGAAGGATTCGATGCGCGAAGGAAAGCGCGGCAATTCCAAAGTTTCCTGCAACTCTTCCAGCACGCGCTCCATGTCGGGCTTCAGCACGCGGAAGCGTTGCTCGAAAGCGATCTGCGCGTTCTTCTCGACAAGATCGATCAAATCTCTTTTCTCGCCCCGTTGCGGATCAAGTATTCGCACGCGCCGCCCCTTGCGTTCCGTCAGCGCCTTTTCCAACAACTCCCGATCCGCGAAGTCAACGGGGACGTGGATTTCGCGCGGCACATAATCGGTCGAGTAATACTGCGACAGCACCTCGCTCAAAAACGCCGACGGATCGAAGTTGTCTTCCGCTAAATCTTCCCAGAAGAATTCGCGCCGCCCGACGATCTTGCCTTCGCGCATCGTGAAGAGTTGCAGGGCGAGGCGCGGGCCTTCGCGGTAATAACCGAAGATGTCCACGTCTCGATCCGGTGAGGTCATCATCTTCTGTTGTTCGGAAACAGCCAGCACCGTCTTTCGCAGATCGCGGTACTTGGCGGCCAACTCGAACTTCATCTCGTCCGAAGCCTTGAGCATCCGCGCCTCGTACTCGTCGGCCAACTCTTTGTTCTTGCCTTCGAGAAACATCCGCACATCGCGCACGGACTCCGCGTATTCTTCCGGCGTACACAGCCCTTTCACGCACGGGCCGAGACAGCGCTTGATGTGATATTCAAGGCACGGGCGCGGCAGTTTGCCATCAATCTCGATGTCGCAAGTGCGAAGTTGAAATGTGCGATTGATCAGATCAATTGTTCGTCGCGCCAAACTCGCAGGCAGGAAGGGACCAAAGTACAACGCGCCGTCGCGCTGAATCCGGCGGGTGATCATCACGCGCGGGAACGGCTCGTTGATCGTCAGCTTCAGGTGCGGGTACTGCTTGTCATCTTTAAGCAGCACGTTGTAACGCGGCCTGTGCTGCTTGATTAAATTCGATTCAAGGACGAGAGCTTCAACTTCATTGTCGGTGACGATGAACTCCAGATCGCTGATCCGGCGCACGAGTTCCCGCGTCTTGCGGTCATGCCCGCGCCCCGCTTGAAAGTAGGAGCGCACGCGACTTCGCAAGTTCTTCGCCTTGCCGACGTAGATGATCCGCCCCGCCTCGTCCTTGTGCAGATAGACGCCGGGCGAGAGGGGCAGATTCCTGAGTTTCTCT
>JALZKK010000082.1 GCA_030859285.1 Acidobacteriota bacterium
ATCATAGAATTGCCAAACATGAATTTGCTTGTAATCGCACATTAACACGTAGAGGAAAGGGAGGAGCATCCGATGTCGCAACACATTAAACTACTTGGCGTAGTCGTCGTGGCTTTCGTGTCGTTCGGCGTGCTGGCGAGTAATGCACAAACGGCGCAAAATTCAAGCACGGACGAAGCCGCTATCCGACAGATCGTTCAGCAAGTTCAAGATGGCTGGAACGCACACGACGGCAAGGCGTTCGCCGCCCCGTTCGCCCCTGACGCTGATTATGTTGTGGTCAATGGCATGAACCTGAAAGGCAGAGAGATTATCGAAAAGGGACACACGGCGATATTCACGACCATCTACAAGGACAGTCGTAATGTCGGCACGGTCAAGAGCATCCGCTTCCTGCGTCCCGATGTGGCAGTGGTTCACATCGAATGGAACTTGGAATTTCGCGCGGGCGGCGAGACGAGAAAGGGTCAGGCCATGAACACAATGGTCATGACCAAAGAGGGCGGTAAATGGAGCATTGCCGCATTCCAGAACACGCCTATTCAGGCGGAAGGGCGCTAGCAACACTCCCGACCTAACCAGTCACGGCTTGCAACTCTCCGATCTCTTGTCCGCTATCGCTGGCAACTCGTCCATCTTTGAGGTCGATCAGCCGGTCGGCTTGCGCGGCCAAGTCGCGATCGTGTGTGACGAGAAGCAAAGTCGCGCCGTGCCGCCGGTTCAGTTCCAACATCAGATCAAAGACGTGGCGACCGTTGCGTGAATCGAGATTGCCGGTCGGCTCGTCGGCTAAGAGGATCGAGGGATTGTTCGAGAACGCCCGCGCGATAGAGACGCGCTGCTGCTCGCCGCCGGAGAGTTGCGACGGGTAGTGATGCGCGCGTGCGGTAAGATCAACATCTTCCAGCAACTGCCGCGCGCGCTCTTTCGCTGCGGCCACGCCCGCGATCTCTAACGGCACGAGGACGTTTTCCAACGCCGTCAGCGAAGGGATGAGATGAAACGATTGAAAGACGATCCCGATCTTGCGCCCGCGCAGTGAGGCCAAGTCGTCTTCATTCATGCGCGTGATCGATTCGCCGTCGATGCGGATGTCGCCGGCGGTCGGCGCGTCGAGGCCGGCGACAAGGCCGAGCAGCGTTGACTTACCGCTACCCGACGGCCCCGTGATCGAGACGAATTGACCATTGGGGATCGTCAGATCAAGCTCGTGCAAGATCGTCAATTGCTCGTCGCCGGAAGGCACGATTTTAGAAACTTTGTATAATTCAATCATGAAGGTTTTTTTATTTTACCTGTCCTTGTTCTTCGTCGTCGCCCTCGCCGCCTGCAACGGGGGTGAGGCGCAACGTTCGAGCGCATCGCAAAGCGTTTCAGATTCCGCGCCCGTCGCGGCGATGCCGGCGGAGAGTTTACCGAAGATCGTCGCCTTCGGTGATAGCCTGACAGCGGGTTACGGCTTGCCCGCGCACGAGAGCTACCCGTCTTTGTTGCAGGAGCAACTCGCAAAAGATGGCTACCAGTACGAAGTGATCAACGCCGGAGTTTCCGGCGACACGACGGCGGGCGGCTTGCGCCGCATCGATTGGGCGCTCGCGCAAGGCGACGTGCGCTTCGTGATTTTAGAGTTGGGCGCAAACGATCTCCTGCGCGGCCAGAGCGTCGCCGCGATGAAAAAGAATCTTGCACAGATGATCGAGCGGGCGCAGGCGCGCGGCGCTCAAGTCGTCCTCGCCGGCATGTATGCTCCGACGAACACCGGCGCGGCTTATCAAAAGGAAGTTGCGGAAGCATTTCAGTCGCTTGCGCGCGAGCATGGTGTGACGCTGATTCCCTTTTTCCTCGACCGCGTGGCCGGCGTGGAGAATCTTAATTTAGAGGACGGCATTCACCCGAATACTGAAGGGACGCGGATCGTGGCGGAGACGGTGTATCAGGCATTGAAGCCGAAGTTGGATGAGTCAGGGCGTGAATAAAGAGAAGAACTGATCCACGAAACCCCACGAAAAGATACGAAGCGGCGTGCATCTGACGCCGTTGATTGTTAGTTTTATTTCGTGCCGTTTCGTGTGATTCGTGGATTATCTGTCTTGAAACTTTTTGCCACCAGCGCACGAACAAGACGACGATCATTCTTCTCAAATGGTGAAGCCGAGAATTTCTAATGTGCTTCGCCGCAACAGATAACATGGCGTTCAGCAAACTTGTGAGGTGATGGATGTCCTCAACGCGACGGGATTTTTTGCAGATGGCGGGCTTAACTTTCGGCGCGCTCGCGCTACCCTCTTGGGCTTTCGAGCGGGAGGCGTTTGCCGCCGCAGCCGAAGTCGATAAGAACGGATTGGCCGACATCGCTTTAGCTGAAGCGAAGCGGGCGGGGGCGAGCTACGCCGACGTTCGGATCAATCGTTATCGGTTTGAAGCCATCAACACGCGCGAGCGGCAGGTGCAGAATGTCGCGCGCAATGGGAGTTTCGGGTTCGGCGTGCGCGTGCTGTGGAAAGGCACTTGGGGCTTCGCTGCGAGTCGCCAAGTCACGCCCGCCGAAGTGAAGCGCGTCACACAGGAAGCCCTCGACATCGCCCGCGCGAACGCGGCGCATCAACGGAAACCGATCACGCTCGTGCCTGCCCCGAAAGTCGTCACGAACTGGCGCAGCACTTTTAAGCAAGACCCGTTCGATGTGCCGCTTGACGAGAAGATTCAGTTCTTGCTGAAGCTCAACGAAGCGGCGCTCGCCGTCAAGGGCGTTAGCTTCGTCAACTCCGGTCTCGTTTTTGTCAACGAACAAAAATTCTACGCTTCGACCGACGGCTCGCGGATCGAGCAGTATTTAATCCGCAGCAATCCGAGCTTCAACGTCACGGCTGTTAATCGTGACAATGGCGATTTTCAAACACGCGCATCGCTCTTGGGGCCGAAGGGCCTCGGCTACGAATATCTCTCGACGCACGATTGGCTCAAGGAAGCGGCGCAAGCCGGCGACGAAGCCGTGATGAAGCTGAAGGCGAAGCCTGTTGAGCCGGGCAAGTACGATCTTGTCCTCGACCCGACGCATCTCTTTCTGACGATTCACGAATCGGTCGGCCATTCGACCGAATTGGATCGCGCGCTCGGTTGGGAAGCCGACTATGCGGGGACCAGTTTTCTGACGCCGGACAAGACCGGCAAGTTTCAGTTTGCCTCGAAGATCGTCAACCTCTACGCCGACCGCACGCAACAGGGCGGACTCGCCACGACCGGCTACGACGACGACGGCGTGCCGGCGCAAAAGTGGTATCTGATCAAAGACGGCATCTTCGTCGATTGGCAAACGACGCGCGATCTCGCGCCGCTCATCGGGCGCAAAACTTCTTACGGCTGTTCCTACGCCGCCAGTTGGAGCGACGTTCCCTTCCCGCGGATGCCGAACATCTCGCTCGAACCGGCGAAGGAAAACAATTCTTTGGCAGACGTGGCGGCAGACGTGAAAGACGGCATTCTAATTCACGGGCGCGGGAGTTATTCCATCGATCAGCAGCGTTACAATTTTCAATTCGGCGGGCAAACGTTTCACGAAATCAAAAACGGCAAAGTCGGACAAATGCTCCGCGACGTGGCTTACCAGTCACGCACACCTGATTTTTGGAATGCTTGCGACATGCTCGGCGGCCAATCAACCTATGAATTGAGCGGCAGCTTCAACGACGGCAAGGGCCAGCCCGGCCAGTCCAACGCCGTCAGCCACGGCTGCCCGGTCGCACGCTTCCGGCAGATTAACGTGCTGAACACGGCGGCACGAAGCAATCGTTAAATCAACCATCGAGATACTGGAACGAATAAGTTTGAGTCACAGAGGACACAGAGATCACAGAGGGAGCGATTAGAATTGACGAATAACGATCAGCGAAAAGTTTTCACGTCATCTTCACTTTTTTTATACTTCCATACTCTGTGATCTCTGTGTCCTCTGTGGCTAATTTTTGCCTATTCTCATTAGGTTACGTTCTTAGAGGAGAAACTTCACTGTGTTGCTC